>CACGKR010000004.1 GCA_902573705.1 uncultured Pelagibacteraceae bacterium | reverse complement strand
TATGGAAAAGATCTTATAGAAAGTGCAATTTTATCAACAAAGATTATTAAGTTAATTGGAAAAATAAATCCATCTGGTTTTGCTTATGAACTATTTTTAGATGAAAAGGGTGAAAAAATATCAAAATCAAAAGGGAATGGTATTACAATAGATCAATGGCTTGAATATGCTTCTCCTGAAAGTTTATCACTGTATATGTATCAAAATCCAAAAAGGGCTAAAAAACTTTATAATGAAATTGTCCCTAAAGCTGTGGATGAATATTTAGAGTCAATTGAAAAAGCAAAAAATCAAAATGAATTAGAATTACTAATGAATCCTGCATGGCATGTTCATAATAGTAATGTTCCAAAAGAAAATACGATTATGTCTTTTTCAATGTTATTGAATCTTGTAGAAACTAGTAATGCTGATAATAAAGAACTTTTGTGGAAGTTCGTTAAAAAATATAAAGAAAATATTTTAGAAAAAGATCACCCTATTTTTGATAATTTAGTAGGTTATGCAATCAAATATTTTAATGACATAATTAAAGTAAAGAAAAAATATAAAACACCCAGCTCAGATGAAAAAAAAGCTCTAGAAGCTTTAGTAAAAAATTTAGAAACTTGTAACGATAAAATGACACCAGAGGATATTCAAACAATGATTTATTCAACTGGAAAAGAAAATGGTTATGCAGAAAATTTAAGAGATTGGTTTAAGTTGATTTATCAAGTAGTATTTGGTGATGAAAATGGACCTCGAATGGGTTTTTTTATAAGTTTTTTTGGTGTTAAAGAGACAAAAGATCTTATAATAACTAAAATTAAATAATGTTTTCAAATATAAGATCTTTAATTTTCAAATTAGATCCAGAGACAGCTCATAGTTTAGCAATTAAATCTCTTAAATTTAACTTTGTAAGAAATATTTTAGATGAAGAAAAAGATAATCCTATTTTTAAAACGAAATTATTTAAAAAAGATATTGAAAATCCCATAGGGATTGCAGCTGGTTTTGATAAAAATGCAGAAGTATACAATTCATTATTTAAACTTGGCTTCGGTTTTGTTGAGGTTGGAACAGTCACTCCCCTTGAGCAGTATGGAAACCCCAAACCTAGAGTTTTCAGATTAGTTGAAGATGAGGCTTTAATTAACAGACTAGGCTTTAACAACCTAGGTGCAAAAAATGTTTTAAATAGGATTAAATCTAAAAAACAACTTGGTTTATTAGGGATAAATATAGGCCCAAATAAAGAGACTAAAGATAAAAATAATGATTACATTGAATGCTTTAAAACATTTTGTGAAGTTGCAGATTATATCACGATAAATATTTCTTCACCAAATACAGAGGATTTAAGAAGTTTTCACAATGAATTAAAATTAGATGAACTATTAAGAATAATTAATAACGAAAAAAAAATTTTAAATTCATCAATCCCAATTGTTGTAAAAGTATCACCTGATATAATTGAACAAGATATCGGTAAAATTTCAGATGTTCTCTTAAATAATAATATTGAAGCAGTAATTATTTCAAATACTTCTGACTCGACCAGAGATGGGCTAAGTAATATTTCTAAACATCAAAAAGGTGGATTGTCAGGTAAACCAATTGAGGAAAAATCCACAAAATTAATAAGTAAATTTTATAATATCCTAAAAGGAAGAATTAAAATTATAGGGGTAGGCGGGGTAGACTCCGGTAAAAGTGCATATAAAAAATTTTTAGCAGGTGCTGATTATATTCAACTTTATACTGGGATGGTTTATAGAGGTCCAAATATAGTAGGAATTATCAAAAAAGAGTTAAAAGAATTATTATTGAAGGATGGTGTTAAGAATTTTACTGAGATTATAGGTAAAAAAAGAGAGTCTTAAATCATATAAACTTGACGCAAACCATATCTCGCCTTATATAGTCGAATTATTATGTCAAAAAAATGTGAATTGACTGGAAAAAATCCAATGAAAGGTCATAATGTTAGTCACGCTAACAACAAGACCAAAAGAAGATTTTTACCTAATTTAAAAAAAGTAAGATTTACCAGTGAACTTTTAAAAAGAAGCATGAAACTAACAGTTAGCAATGCTGGTGTAAGAAATGTTGATAAAAAGGGAAGTTTTGATGAATTTTTAAAGACTGTTAAAAATAAAAACCTATCTCCAAGATTAAAAAAATTAAAAAAAAGCTTGCTGATTAAATCTCCATTCCAAAAAAAAAAAATAGTTCAATCTAAGTCAGTCTAATGAATAGAACATTTTTGATACTATCATTCTTAATGGGAATTATAGTCTTGGCATCAAATTATTTAGTTCAGTTTCCAATTAAATATTACGGTTTAGAGGAAATATTAACTTATGGCGCATTCAGTTACCCAATTGCTTTCTTAATAACTGATCTTGCTAATAGGTCTTACGGCAAAATGGTTGCTAGAAAAATAGTATATATTGGTTTTGCATTAGGAATTGTTTTTACTCTTTTATTTTCAACAAATTTTACAGACTTAATATCTATAAGAATTGCAATTGGTTCAGGCACTGCATTTTTAACTGCTCAATTATTAGATGTTCAAATATTCGATAGACTCAGAAAAAAAGACTGGTTTATTGCTCCATTAACGTCTTCACTTATTGGATCTACAGTCGATACGTTCCTATTTTTTTTAATATCCTTTTATGCAACTGGAGTACCCTGGGTCACACTTGCATTTGGAGATTTAGCAGTCAAGATTTTAGTGGCGTTAACAATGTTAATTCCGTTTAGGTTTCTACTAAAAACGTTTAAACCTGTATAGACTTAATATAAATATTTATAAGTCAGTATCTTGTAAGCCAACTTTGCTACTAAAAAATTGTATGAATTAAAACCCTTAATTGGTGCAAGTTCATTAATATCTGCTCCGACTATATTAGAGTTTTTAGCGGCTATTTTTATAATATTTAAAGTTTCATCCCAAAACAATCCTCCCGGTTCTGGTGTACCAGTCGCGGGCATAATACTTGAGTCAAAACCATCGACATCAAAAGTCAGATAAACAGTTTTATTCTTTATTAATTTTTTGAATTTTTGGAGACTCCAACTTGCTTTATCTTTTGCCCAGAAGACATTTATTCTGGACTTATTTTTTTTTAGAAATGGGATTTCACTTTCTGAAATATTTCTTATTCCAAATGAGATGACAGAAACATTTTTATAGTCCAAACACCTTCTAATAGCTGAGGCATGTGAAAATTTATTACCATTATAACTATCTCTTAAATCTGCGTGTGCATCAAAATGTAAAAGACAAATTTTTTTATATTTTTTAACAAAGGGATCTATACATCCAGGTGTGATTGAATGTTCACCTCCAAAAGTCATAGGAAAAAGTTTTTTATTTATGATTTCTTTATTTAAAATAGCAATTTTTTTAAGAGCTATATTTATATTTCTATCAATTTTAAAAGGTTTTAATGTTTTAATCCCTATCTTTTTATAAGGTTCACAATTCAATTCTTCATCGTAAAGCTCTACTTGGTGGGAAGCTTTAATAATTTCTTTTGGCCCATTTTTGGTACCACCACCGTAACTAACAGTTTTTTCTAGTCCAAAAGGAATTACAATAACTTTTTCTTTGAAGTTAAATTTATTATCAATCCCTAAAAATCCCTTTTTATTTGATAAAAATTTAAAATTTACTTTCATATTATATTTCAATTTCACCTCTTAAAAATGTAACTGCTTTACCTCCAATCTTAACTCTTTCATCATTATCTGTACAATAAAGTTCTCCACCTCTTTCTGAGATTTGACGAGCCAAAAGCTCTTTTTTTTTTAATTTTTTAGACCAATAAGGAATTAATTCGCAATGTGCTGAGCCAGTAACAGGATCTTCTGGTATACCTAATTTTGGTGCAAAATTTCTTGATACGAAATCAACTTTTTCTCCATGTGCTGTAATAATTACTGCAGGATAATCTAGTTTTTTAAGCTTTTCCATGTTAGGTGAAATATTTCTTATATCCTCTTCATTGTCAAAAACTGCAACAGCGTCTCTATGACGATATAATTCTTTTGGTCTTTTTCCAAGAGCATCAGTCACTTTATCAAAATTATTTTCAATTTCTGGATTTCTAGAAGGAAAATCCATTATATATAAATTTTTCTCATAAGTGACCTTTAGTATATCTTTAATTTTTGTATGAAATATTATTTCATTTAGATTTAGCTTAAGCTCTTTCAAAATTACATGAGCGGAAGCAAGAGTTGGATGTCCAGCTAAATCTAATTCAGAGACTGGTGTAAACCAACGAATATCAAATTCACTTTTATTTTTAACAAAAAATGCTGTTTCTGATAAATTATTTTCTTGTGCAATTTTTTGCATTATATCATCATCAATCCAATCTTCTAAAGGGCATACAGCTGCAGGATTTCCATTAAAAATTTTAGAAGTAAACGCATCAACTTGATATAGCGGAATTTTCATTATCAATAATTATTATATTTATTATTTAAATATATTTGAAAAGTTTTTTCTTTCTCTTTTTTTCCAATTACCATTATGATATGCATCGCTCGCAATCAAAGGAAGAACACTGGTTGCTTCCGCAAATACCATCTGTTCTTTTGTAACATCAACTTTTCCCCAAGAACTAGCTTCTTTTAATGTAGAGCTACTACACGCACCATCTCTAGAATCGGCAACAGTTATTTGAACGGCATATTTGTGCATATCAACTTCTTTGCCTAAAAGCTCAGCACATATTACTGTGTCTTGAATAAAATTTTTTGGTACTCCTCCGCCAATCATAAATAAACCAGAACCTTTAGATTGAATTTTAATTTCTGTTAACTCTCTAAATTCTCTAATTGAGTCAATTGTTATATGGTTTTTTGGATTTTTTTCTTGATGAATTACTAGTCCAAAACCTGCACTAGAGTCAGTAAAAGCAGGACAAAATATTGGAACATTATTGTCATATGCTGTTTCAATTAAAGAGTTTTTTTTAATTGAATTTTTTTTCAAATACTTACCCATTTCATAGATAAATTCTCTAGAGGTATAACTTTTAGGTTCTAAATTATCTGCTATTTCAGAAATTTTTTTATCGCAAATTTGCAATTCTTCCTCATCGATATAAGTGTCATAAATTCTGTCAATGTAGTTTTTTCTTAGTTCAGAATCATCTTGAAATTGGGATCCCCGGTAATGTTTGAAACCTAAAGCTTCAAAAAAATCCATATCTATTATTGATGCTCCGGTAGCAACAATAGCATCTACCATATTATATTTTACTAAATCTTTATAAATGTTCATACATCCAGCAGCAGAAGTGGAGCCTGCTAAAGTAAGAAAGATTGTACAATCTTTATCTTTCAGCATTTCATTAAATATATTAGCGGCATTTGCAGTTTCTCTGGATACAAATGACATTTTTTCCATAGATGAAATAATTTTTCTGGCGTCGAAAGAGGTAATGTCTATATGTTCAACAGGATTTTTTAAAAAATCTTTCTTACTATTATGACCTAAGCTTTTATTATCCGACATTAAGCAACCAAAGTTGCATTATTAATCTCTTTACTATAAAGCGTCATAATTGGTTTATCTTCAACTTCATAAATTTCATCAGAAAAAAAACCATTAAATTGTGTTCTAAAGGTTAAACCATAGGCACCTAGTTGACCAAGTTCTATATAATCATTTTCTTTAATATTATTTGGAAGAAGAAAAGGACCTTTCATATAATCCATGCTATCACAAGTTGGGCCATAAAAATCAAAAGCAGTTAATTTTTTTGAAATAATTTTATTAGAATTATCTTTTATCATTTTAGATGGGAAAACTATATTTGGAGTTCCTGCATCAAAAAGTGTTCCATAGGTTCCATCATTAATATAAAGCTTTTGTTTTTTTTTGAGGTCAACTCTTACTATAGTAGAGCCGCTCTCAGCAACTAAAGCTCTTCCAGGCTCACAAATAATTTCTGGCATATTATTTAATTTTAAATTATCTAAGCCTCTTTTAATTTCATCTAAGTAATTATCTAAAGATTGAGGAATTAAATCTGGATATATTGTTGGGAAACCTCCACCTACATTAATATAATTAGGTATAATTTTTGTTTTCTTAATTATATTTCCTATTTCAGCAATACCTTTGGTATAAGAAATTGGATGCATACATTGTGATCCAACGTGAAAACTTAATCCAATTTTTTTTGAACTTTGTTTAGCCAATCTCAATAATCCTAAAGCCTCAGAACTTGTAGCACCAAATTTTTTAGATAAATCAATTTCAGCATGTTCATTTGATACTGCAACTCTCACAAATAATTCAAGATCTTTAGCATTTTTAGTACTTTCAATAATTTTTATTAATTCGTCTTTTGTATCTAAAGCAAATGTTTTAATACCAAACTTAAAATAAGCTTCCTTAATATTTTCCCTGCTTTTAACTGTATGCATATAAGAACATTTAGCATTTTGGCTAAATTTTCGGACTGCTCTTACCTCTGCAATAGAAGCCACATCAAATTGGTCTATTCCGCTTTTAATTAAGGTTTGAATGACTTCATCATGAGGATTAGTTTTTACAGCATATAAAATTTTTCCTGGAAATTTATTTTGAAAGTATTTTGATGCAGAAAGAATAGAATTCTTTCTGATACAATATACTGGCTTATCAGGTCTCAGTTGATTCACTAGTTCTTCAACCGATTTAAATTTTTGCATTTTAAATGCCCCCCAAAAAAATTTAACAAAAAAAAGTCTTTTATTTTTTAAAAAACTTTAGTAATTGCAGCAATTAATTGAATAGTTGCTTAATGTAAAGCAAATAATTACCTATTGAATTTTCGAGAAAAGTATACATATAAGATCTATGAAAAACGAGGCACCACTTCAAAATTTAGCTGATTTCGATAATAAATCACTGTTAATAGTTGATGATGACAACCCTTTTAGAGAAAGGTTAGCTAGAGCTATGGAAAAGAAGGGTTTCGAGGTTATTCAAGCAGAAGGTGTACAAAAAGGGATAGATTCTGTTAAAGCAAAAAAACCAGGGTTTGCAGTAGTAGATTTAAGATTGGCAGATGGTAATGGACTAGAGGTTGTTAAAGAAATTCAAACTTCTAATTCAGATAGTAGAATTATTATGCTAACTGGTTATGGAAACATACCGACAGCAGTTGCTGCTATTAAAGAAGGCGCAATTGATTATTTAGCCAAGCCGGCAGATGCTGAAGATGTTGAAAAAGCTTTACTAGCAGATCCATCTAAAAAGGCTGCACCACCAGAAAATCCAATGTCAGCAGATAGAGTTAAGTGGGAACATATTCATAGAGTGTTTGAGCTATGTAATAGAAATGTATCTGAAACAGCAAGAAGACTCAAAATGCATAGAAGAACCCTACAAAGAATTCTTTCAAAAAGATCTCCTAAATAAATTCTCTTAATCTCAAAAGTTTTTTAGCAAGAACAGTTAAAAGTGATATCTTTGTAATTTCAGCTAATAAAAAAGGCGTAACACCCAGTTGGAGAATAGGTTTTTCCCATCCAATAAGTATACCCAACCAAATAATGCCCAAAATATATATTGTTGAAACTGATAAAACTAATTTTAAAAAAATCAAAAAATAACTGTCTTTAGTTTTTACAAAAGATGCAAAAAAACACGCTGATATAAATCCCACTAAATAACCCATAGTTGGACCAGTAAAGTAAATTAAACCCACTCCTCTTTCTGGAGAATTAGAAAAAACAGGTATTCCAGCGATTCCCTCGATCAAATACAAACCTACAGTACTAACAGCTATTTTATATCCAAAGCTGATCCCTAATAATAATACAACAAAAGTTTGCATAGTCATTGGTACTGGATAAAAAGGAATTTTAATTTTTGCTGAAATAGCTAGTATTATTGAGCCAAAAAAAATAATAATCAATGATTTAATTATTTGTGATAGAGAATTTTGCTTTATAAGTTCCATAAAAAATAATACTCTTATTTTTATCTATAATCTATATTAATTTTTAATGAGAGAAATTCAAAAAACAGATCATTTTTATCTTATTGATGGATCTGGATATATATTTAGAGCTTATTACGCACTCCCTCCTTTAACAAGAAAAATTGATGGACTACCTACAGGAGCTGTAAGTGGTTTTTGTAGTATGTTGTTTAAACTTCTTGAAGACTCAAAATCGAAAGAAAATAAACATAAACCAACTCATTTCGCTGTAATTTTTGACTCTGCTAGAAAAACTTTTAGGAATGAAATTTATAGTGATTATAAAGCTAATCGTTCAGAGGCTCCTGATGATTTAGCTCCTCAATTTGAATATATAAGAAAATCTGTATTAGCTTTTAATTTACCTTCTGTTGATCTTGCCAACTATGAAGCTGACGATTTAATTGCAACATATGTTGATCAAATTTTAAAAAAAGGAGCAAAAGTTACCATTGTTTCTTCAGATAAAGACTTAATGCAGTTATTTACAAATAAAGTTCGAATTTTTGATCCAATGAAGAATAAATTTATTTCTGAAGAAGATGTTCAAAATAAATTTGGTGTTGATCCAAGTAAAGTAATTGATGTTCAAGCTTTAGCTGGAGACAGCAGCGATAATGTTCCAGGTGTTCCTGGGATTGGAGTAAAAACAGCAGCAGAATTAATCAATAAGTATGGCAATTTAGAAAAACTCTTAAAATCTGCTCATGAAATTAAGCAGAATAAAAGAAGAGAAACATTAATAGAAAATAAAGACAAAGCTTTAATAAGTAAACAACTAGTGACATTGAAACATGATGCTCCTGTAGAGAGAAATTTATCTGAATTTAAATTAAAAGAAATAGATAAAGATAAACTTTATAAATTTTTGAGAGAAATGGAATTCAACAGACTTCTTAGTTCAGCAATATCAATATACGGGGAACCAAATTTAGAAGGTGTTAAAAAAGAGATAGCTTCTAAAAAGACTCAGAATTCAATTAGCAAAAAAGATTATCACTTAATTAAAGATCTTAAAGAAATTGACAATTGGATTAATGAAGCTGAAGAAGTAGGAGAGGTTGCCGTTGATACGGAAACAAGTTCTTTAGATCCACATCAAGCTGATTTAATTGGAATTTCTTTGAGTTCTAAAATTGGCAAAGCTTGTTACATTCCATTAGGCCATGAGTCACAAAATAATTTAAATAAAGAATTGGTTTTAAAAAAATTAAAACCATTACTTGAAGATTCGAGCATAAGAAAAATTGGTCAAAATATTAAATTTGATTTTATCGTTTTATTTAAACACGGCATCACTATTTCTACCATGGAAGATACAATGCTAATGTCTTACGTTTTGGACGCTGGAAAAAATAGACATAATATGGATTCATTATCAGAAATTCATTTAAATCATAAAACTATTACTTTTAAAGATTTAGTAGGAACTGGAAAAAAAGAAATTAATTTTAAAGATGTTAACTTAGAAAAAGCAAAAGATTATGCTGCTGAGGATGCTGATATAACTTTTAGATTATACAAAAAATTTAAAAAAAGTCTTAAAGATGAAAAGATGGTAAATATTTATGAAGTTTTTGAAAAACCAATGATAGAAATTTTAGCTTTTATGGAAATAGAGGGTATTAAAATTAACTATAAATTTTTAAAAACTTTGTCATCTAAATTTCAAAAAAAAATTGAAAAAATTCAAAAAAGTGTTTTTAGGATATCTAAAAAAGAATTTAATATTGCATCTCCAAAACAACTTGGAGAAATTCTATATAATGACCTTAAAATAGCAGATTTAAAAAAAACCAAAAAAGGTAGTTTTGCTACAAGTGCAGCGGTACTGGAAGATCTTGCTTTTAAAGGATACGAGTTTCCTCAGTTAGTTTTGGATTGGAGACAGGTTTCTAAACTTAAAAATACTTATTCCGACTCTCTTCCTGGGCATATTAATCCATCAACAAACAGAGTTCATACTTCATTTTTACTTGCTGCCACTACTACAGGAAGATTAGCATCCAGTGATCCTAATTTACAAAACATTCCGATAAAAAGTGAAGATGGAAGAGATATTAGAAAATCTTTTATAGCAGAAAAAGATAATGTTTTAATTTCTGCAGACTATAATCAAATTGAAATGAGAATATTAGCAGATTTAGCTAATGTAAAAGAACTCAAAAAAGCGTTCAAAAATAATGAAGACATTCATTCATTAACTGCAAGTCAGATATTTAATGTTGAAATTAAAAAAGTAAATCAAGATCAAAGAAGAAAAGCAAAAGCAATAAATTTTGGCATTATTTATGGAATATCTCAATATGGCTTAGCTAAACAAATAAAGGTATCTAATTATGAAGCTGAGGAATTTTTAAATTCATATTTTGCCAAATTTCCAGAAATTAAAGTTTATATGGATGAAACAATAAAATTTTGTAGAAAAAGTGGTTATGTGAATAATATTTTTGGAAGGAGATCACATTTTATAAATATTAACGATAAAAATTATAATGTAAGAAATTTTCAAGAACGGGCAGCAATCAATGCACCAATTCAAGGATCAGCCTCAGAGATAATGAGGCTTGCCATGATAAGATTAAGTAAAAAATTGGATGAAAAAATAAACCAAAAAACAAAAATGTTATTACAAATTCATGATGAGTTAATCTTTGAAACCCCAATTGAAGATGTGAAAAGAATCAGTAAAGTGATAAATGAAGAAATGTCTAGTGTTGTCAAAAGTGATCAGCATTCCTTTTCAATACCTTTGACAGTAGATTTGAATACTGGGGAAAACTGGGGGGCTCTACACTAATTTAATTGCCCAAATTAGAACAATTTAGTATTTTTATATGACAATATGGATAAACAAACAATTGCTTTAGTAGATGATGATAGAAATATTCTTACAAGCCTTAGTATAGCTCTTGAAAAAGAGGGATTTAAAGTTCAAACTTATATAGATGGAGAAAGTGCACTAATTGGTTTATCAAGAACACCTCCAGACTTAGCTATAGTTGATATCAAAATGCCAAAAATGGATGGTGAGGAATTACTTAAAAAATTAAGAAAAAAAACGTCTTTACCTGTAATTTTCTTAACTTCAAAAGATGACGAAATAGACGAGTTGCTTGGATTAAAACTAGGGGCTGATGATTTCATTAAAAAATCAGGAGGTTTTTCAATAAAAGTTTTAATAGAAAGAATTAGAGTTCAACTAAGAAAAAAAGACTCAAAAGATGTATTAGAAGAAAATAAAAGTGTCATATCTCATGGGAAATTAAAATTAGATCCTTCACAACTGGAGTGTGAGTGGGATGGAAAACAGTTACCAGACAAGTTAACAACTACAGAATTCTTATTAGTTAAAGAACTTGCTAAAAGACCAGGGATTATAAAAGAGAGAGCGCAATTAATGGATATAGCATATAGAGAAGATACAGATATAGAGGATCGAACAATTGATAGTCATGTAAAAAGAATCAGAAAAAAATTTAAAAAAGTTGATCCAGAATTTTCAGCTATTGAGACAAGATATGGAAGTGGATATAGGTGGAATGTTAGTTAATGTTAAGCAATTTTCTTAAAAATTTATCTATTTTAAAAAAATTTTTATTTATTAACTTCATATTTTTTACCATAATAGGTCTCTTTACATTTTTATATTTGAAAAATGTTCAACCAAACTTAATTAAAAAAAAATCTTCAAATCATATTGAGGTAATTAACAATACAATTGATAATCTAACAAGATTAGATGTAAAGTTTGTTGAAGAAGATATAAGAAAATTTTTATTTTCGACAAGATTTTTATTTCAAAATCTTGATAGAGTAATTTTTTTTGATAACCAATTGGATTTAGTTGGTGATACTGATACTTTAGATCTTGATCCAAGATCTTTTTCTAAAAGATTAGATACTGTTGAATTAGAAATTTTGAACGAAAAAAAGACAAAAGAGATTACAGAAAAAAAAAATATAGATATTGGAAAAGATAATTCTGTTTCATTGAAGGACATTTTGTTCAATTATGCTGGATCTAAAAATTTTGGTATTCCTTTTACTTTTACTCAAGAGGAATTTAATAAATTTAAATTAACAACAATAAAAAATGTGATGCAAAATGGAATAAATATTGGTTATCTTGCTATCACCGAGAATGCAAATGATATAAAAGCAGCAATCGATGAGAGAAAATCTTTTGTAATTAGAACTGCTATTGCTGTGGGTGTTGTAATTTTTATTTTTTCCTTTGTTTTAAATAGATACTTTTTGAAACCGATTAAAAATTTAGTAAATTACACAAGGACAATAAAAGATAAAAATTTAAAAACTATAAATATTGACACATTAAAATTAAGAAATGATGAATTGGGCTTGCTATCAAACTCTTTAGATGACATGACGTTTGAATTACAAAAAAGAATTTCTCATGCAGAAAATTTTTCTACAGATCTAGTACATGAAATTAGAAATCCTCTAGCTTCTCTTAAAAGTGCTTCAGAAATACTTCATGATACGAATGATATTGATCAAAGAATAAAGTTAATAAATATTTTAAGTCACGATGTACAAAGAATTGAGAGATTAATAACTGATTATTCACAAATGCTTAAAGATGAAGTTGCGTTAAGTAAAGAAAAGATAAAGAAATTGGATGTTGAACCAATTATAAGATCTGTCGTAGACGATTTTAATAATATACACAAATTGAAAAGAGGAATAAATATTACTTATAAAAATGATGGTAAAGGTAAATATTTTATTAATGGAATTGAGAACAGGATAGAACAAATTATTGCTAATCTTTTAGAAAATGCGATATCTTTTAGTCAAGACAACAAGGATGTAGTAGTTAAAGTTTCTAAATTAAATGATAATAAAGTTGTTATTAATGTATTAGATGAAGGTCAAGGATTTAAGGAAAAAGACACAAATAAAATATTTAATAGATTTTATAGTAATAGACCAGATAAATTTGGACAACATTCTGGACTTGGATTAAATATCGTAAAAAACTTAGTTGATTTACATAATGCATCAATAAAAGCATCCAATAGAACTGGTGAAATGGGGGCAAGTATGGAAATTATTTTCCCAAAAGCATAAAGTGTTCTATTGATTAATCAATTCTTATTTGCTAGAAGCCACCCATGGAAGATTTTAAAGTAAAAGATTTATCTCAAGCAGATTTTGGACGTAAAGAAATTTCGATAGCCGAGAGTGAAATGCCCGGACTAATGGCACTTAGAGAGGAATATGCTGGAAAACATCCACTAAAAGGAGCAAAAATTGTTGGTTGTCTGCATATGACAATACAAACAGCAGTTCTGATAGAAACTTTAGTTCATTTAGGAGCCGAAGTAAGATGGTCATCTTGTAATATTTTTTCAACTCAGGATCATGCGGCTGCAGCAATAGCTAAAGCTGGTATACCGGTATTTGCATGGAAAGGTGAAACAGAAGAGGAATACTGGTGGTGTGTGAAACAAACAGTCGAGGGTAAAAAAGATTGGAAACCGAATATGATATTGGACGACGGAGGAGATTTAACAGCTTTAATGCATAAAGATTACAAAGACTTAATGAAAGATATCAAGGGTTTATCTGAGGAAACCACTACAGGTGTTTTAGCACTTAAAAAAATGGAAACAGAGGGAACTTTATTAGTGCCAGCAATAAACGTTAATGACTCTGTAACAAAATCTAAATTTGATAATCTGTATGGATGTAGAGAAAGTTTAGTTGATGGAATTAAAAGAGCAACAGATGTAATGATGTCTGGTAAAGTAGCTATTGTTGCAGGGTTTGGAGACGTAGGTAAAGGTAGCGCAGCATCCTTAAGAGTATCAGGTGCACGGGTGATGATTACAGAAACAGATCCTATATGTGCATTGCAAGCTGCTATGGAGGGTTATGAGGTGGTAACAATGGACGACATGATAAGTGAAGCAGATATTGTTGTTACAGCTACAGGAAATAAAGACATTGTCACAGCAGACCACATGAGAGAAATGAAAGACCGAGCTATTTTATGTAACATTGGACATTTTGACAATGAGATACAAGTAGATGCATTAAAAAATTATAAATGGGACGAAATAAAGCCTCAAGTTCATGAAATCACCTTACCAAGCAAAAAAAGAATAATATTACTTGCAGAAGGAAGATTGGTAAATCTAGGTTGTGGTACAGGTCACCCAAGTTTTGTAATGAGTGCTTCATTCACTAATCAGGTAATTGCCCAAATAGAACTATGGGAAAATTCTAAAAACTATGAAAATAAAGTTTACGTTTTACCTAAACACTTGGATGAGAAAGTTGCAACATTACATCTTAAAAAAGTAGGAGCGAAGTTAACAAAGTTGTCAAAAGATCAGGCAGACTACATTAGTGTAAAAATGGAAGGTCCATTCAAACCTGATGCCTACCGCTATTAATAACGAAAAGATTGATTTATCTTCAGAAAATAGAACTAAAGATTTAGCGAATAAAATCCTTAAAAAAATCAAGGTTGGAGATATAATTTTTTTATATGGTGAAATGGGAGTTGGAAAAACCACTTTTATAAAATATTTAATCAACGCATTTCAAAAAAAAAATAATCTAAAGTTGAGTGAAATCACAAGTCCTACATTTAATCTTTTAAATGAGTACGAAATCAATCAAATGAAGATAAATCATTATGATTTATTTAGATTAAAATCAGTAGAGGAGGTCAAAAATTTAAATTTATTTGAGTCATATTCAAGAGCTATTACATTGATTGAATGGCCACAAATTATAAAAGAAAAACCAAAAAATTTGATAGAATTAAGATTTAATTATGAGGATAATCACAAGAAAAGATCAGTACAAGTTAAAGGTATAGATCTGTAGTAAATTTAATGAATAATTTAAAGAATTTAAAAAAAATTAAAGGGGATGCATCATTTCGTAAATTTTATAGAAAAAGAAATAAAAATTTCTCCTCAATTGTTGTTTTTGCTGAAAAAGAAAAATTTAAAAACTTACTAGTCTATGATGCTATTAATAAAATTTTAATAATAAACAAAATTTTAGCACCAATTACATATTATCAAAATTATAATAAGAATTTTATTGAGATAGAGGATTTTGGTGACAATTCAATTTATAAAGTTTTAAAAAAAAAAAAAACTAAAAAATTTATTTACTTTAAAAATGCAATAAAATTATTAAATCAGATTCAAATTATAAAAAATAGAAAAATAAAAAGTTTTAAAAAAAACACATATACTATTCCAAAATATAGCAAAGCAATTCTTATGAAAGAGGCCAATTTGTTTTGCGATTGGTATATTAAAGATAAATTATTTAAAAATAAGAGCATTAATTTTACTAAGGAGTTTAAAAAAATAATTAAAGATATAGTTAATAATTTGAAATTGAGAAATAACATATTTGTACACCGAGATTTTCATGTATCTAATTTAATGCTAGTAAAAGAGAAGATAGGTATAATAGATAGTCAAGATGCTTTGATTGGAAATAGAGCTTACGATTTAGCTTCTTTTGTAGATGATGTAAGACTTAAAACTTCCGAGTCTTTAAAAAAAAAGATGTTCAATTTTTATTTGAGTAAAAATAAGAATATAAATAAAAAAAAATTTAAGAATGATTTTGAAATTTTATCAGTCCTACGAAATTTAAAAATAATTGGTATATTTACTCGTTTAGCTATTAGAGATGGTAAAATTAAATATTTAAAATTAATTCCTTATGCGTGGAAATTGATTAGTATTAGGATTGACAAAAATAAAGTATTTAAAGATTTAAATAATCTTTTAAATCAAAATTTCAAAAAAGAGCTAAATGCAAGTTAGTTCAGCATTAATTTTATGTGCAGGTTTGGGAAAAAGGTTAAATCCATTAACTTTGAAAACACCAAAACCCTTACTGTTCTTCAAAGATAAAACTATTTTAGAAAAATGTATCTCAGTAATTATTAAATTAGGTATTAAAAAAATTTATTTAAATACCTTTTATTTAAGTGAACAAATTTCAAATTTTGTAAAAAATAAAAATTTTCCTATTAATATTCAAATAATTAACGATGGAAAAGATATTTTGGATACAGGAGGTGGTATACTGAATATGATTAACAATTCGTCTGACAGTGATTATTTGATTTTTAATCCTGATACTCTCTGGAATGAAATGCATATAAAAGAGATTAAAGATATGTGTAATTTTTATTTTTTAAATAAATTAAGCAATATCCTTTTAACCGCAGAAAAAGAGTTGAGTTTTGATAAAAGCTTTAGAGGAGATTTCCAATTAAGAAATAATTTACTTAAAAGAGAAAAAGAAAATAATTTTATTTATATTGGTTGTCAAATCCTGAATAGAAATTTATTTAAAAAATATAGAATAGAAAATTTCTCTATTACTGAAATATGGGATGAGTTATTGCAAAAAAATAAATTGAATGGTTTTGAGAGTTTTAATAAATTTTATCATTTAACAAATTTAGAAACTTTTAAAAAACTAAAAGATCTTTAGCTCTTTCTTTATCAAGATATTCACAACTCTTTATCTTTAAGTCTTTATCTAAATTTATTATCAAAGGATTCCCCGTAGGGATTTCTAATTTTGAAATTTTATTATTATCTAAGTTGAATAAATATTTACATAAAGCTCTTATTGAATTTCCATGAGCAGAAACTAAAATATTTCCTTTAATTAATTTTTCTTCAATTTCATTTTTAAAATATTCTAAAACTCTTTCGTAAGTATCCTTTAAAGACTCAGTATCAGGAATTACTTCTTTTGGTATATCTTTATAAATCTCAATATTAATTGGATGATAAGGACTTTTTTTACTAAGAGGTTCTGGTTTGACATCCCAAGATCTTCTAAATTCATGCACTTTATCTTCACCAAGTTTTTTACTCATTTCAACTTTGTTAAGGCTTGTTAAAGCTCCATAATGTCTTTCATTTAGCTCCCAAGCTTTTTTGTAGTTTTTTTTATCATTTAAAATTTTTTGAATTATTTTAAGCGTTTTATTAGCTCTCAATTGTAAAGATGAATAATAGAAATCAATTTTGAGATCTCTATTTTTTATCAAAGAACCCGCTTTTTCAGCCTCAAGTTTTCCTTCTTCAGTTAGATCCACATCCACCCAGCCTGTAAATCTTTTTTCAAGATTCCAGGTACTTTGCCCATGTCTGATTAATATTATAAAACTCATATTGTTATTTTTAAAATATATTTATAAATAAAACTATATAATTAAATGATTAAATTTTTCTCAAAAAATAGATTTATTTTTTATTTAATAAATTTTATTACAATTGTTTTGTATATTTTTCCAGGAAGTATATTGGGTTTAGCGATATATAATGACATTAATATTCAGCCTCAAATTACACCTAATTTTTTTATATCGTCAAATCATTTTTACATATTTATAGTATTGTCAGTAATTGGTTTATTAAGTTTTTTGATTTCAAAACAAAGAAAATATTTAATCATTTATTTAATAGCATTGTCAATACTTCTAGAGGTTTTCCATTTAATTATCCCAGCAAGAAGTTTTCAGTGGTCAGATTTATTTGGAAATTTATTTGGTGTCATTGTTGTAATTTTTCTACACAGTTTTATAAATAAATATGGTAACTCCCAAAATTAATTTTTTAATTCTAATTTTTTTTTTATTAATTGGATGTTCTTCAATTCCAATGAATACTGCTAATAGTTGTTTAATATTTAATGAAAGGTATCTATGGTATAAACATACTAAAAAAGTTGAACAAAGATGGGGCACACCTATTCATGTTCAATTAGCAATAATAAAAATGGAGTCCAACTTTGACTGGTTAGCAAAGCCTCCAAGACAAAAAATTTTTAAGGTTATTCCTTTTAAAAGACCCTCAAGTTCATTTGGTTATTCTCAAGCAGTTAAAGGAACTTGGGAGCAATATAAAAAAGAAACAGGAAACAAACTTGCAACAAGATTTAGATTTAAAGATAGTGTCGATTTTATTGGTTGGTATACAAATAAAACTGAGTCTATTCTTAAAGTTTCAAAAAAAGATGCTTTTAAACAATATCTTGCCTATCATGAGGGTTGGGGAAATTATAAATATTATAAAAAAAACAAAAAAGTAATTGGTCTAGCACAAAAAGTTGAAAAACAATCTAATATTTATAAAAAACAATTATTAAAATGTAAAAACTCGCTTAACAAAAAAAAGTATATTATTTTTTAGATAACTCTTTTTTTAACTCCAGATCTACCTCATCAATTCTTTTAGTATTTTTTGCTAATGCTAAATACATTGATGGAGTAACATACAAAGTAAAAAATGTTGAGATTATCATTCCACCTAAAATAGTAGAACCTACAGCTAATCTTGATCCTTCACCAGCACCTGGGCCAATATTGCCAATTACAAGGGGTACCATAGCAATCATAGTACTCAGGGATGTCATAATAATGGGCCTGAATCTTGCTGAACATGCTTCTTTAACAGCTGCCCTTATGTTTTTTCCTGTTGTTCTTATTCGATTTGCATAGTCGACAATTAAAATACTATTTTTTGTAGAAATACCGATCAATATAATTAAAGCAATTTGAGAAAAAATATTTACTGAACTATTAAGGAATAAAATAAAAATTAATCCACCAAAAATAGCTAATGGAACAGTTAAAACAATTATGAATGGATGAATAAAAGAATTAAATGTTGCTGCCATTACTAAATATGCAGTAAGTAGTGCTAGTGCAAAAATTATAAATAATTCATTACTGGTTTCTTTAATTTCTTCAGACTTACCTTTCCAAGTAATTTGATTTTCTGGAGCTATATCAACCATAACATCTTCAAAAAAACCTATTGCCTGTGTTAAAGTATAACTCTCGTTAATATTTGCTGATATTGTTACTGCTCTTTGTCTATTATATCTTGCAAGTTCTTTTGCTGATCCTTCTTCTTTAAAACTAACTAGATTTGCTAAAGAAATTAATTTTTTATTTGTCTCAGAACGGACAAATATTTTCGAAACACCTTCCTTGTTTCTTCTATCAGATAAATATTGTTGAACAATTATAGGATATTCTTTTCCCAGTTTGTTGAAAGTTGTTATTTTTTTTCCTCCGTAAAGAGTTTCGAGTGTTTCACCTATTGATTTTGTTGAAACTCCTAAATCTTTAGCTTTATTCTTATTAATGATTAATTTTATCTCGGGCTTATTTCGATTGTAGTCGGACTCAATTCTAGAGAGGTTTTTGTTTGATCTTAACTTTTGTATCACTTTTTTTTGTATTTCTTCTAGCTCCTCATAAGTACTTCCGTAAATGACCATCTGTACAGGTTTATTATAATTAGATACTCTTATTGATTGAGGAGAGATAGGGAATGCTAATGCCTGAGGTAAAGTAACTATTTTTCCTATAGCCTCTCTTAAAACTACTTGTTGTCCTTTTTTTCTGTTTTTCCAGTCATCGAGTAAAGCAATTATTATAAAACTGTTATAAGAATTTGCAGAATTACCAAATCCAGGCACCCTCATTATAAATCTTGCATAAGGGCTATCCTCAGCCTGGAGGAGAGGGATCAGTCTCGCCTCTACTTTTTGGGCTTGCTCTTGAGTATATTCAAAAGAACTTCCTTCGTCGGTTGAGCCAATAATTAAGTATGCTCCTCGATCCTCTAAAGGTAACAACTCTTTTTTTGAAAAACTAAATAATAGTACTGATGCTACAACTATTAAGATTATAAAAAAACTTACAGCTTTTGTTTTATCAATAATTAAGTCTAAAGTTTCTTTATAAAAATTAGAAAAACTTTGAAAAATTCTTTCAAATTTTTGTATAAATTTTTTTTTTGATGTATTTTTGTATAAAAACTTACTAGCAAGCATTGGAGATAAAGTTAATGCTACAAAAGAGGATACAACAATTGAAAAAGATAATGCAATTGCTGTTTCTCTAAATAAAGTTCCTGAAATTCCCTCAATAAAAATTAATGGTAGAAAAACTGCTACTAAAATAAGTGTTGTAGCTATAATGGCAAAAGATATTTGTTTAGAACCTTTGTATGCAGCAACTAATGGAGTTTCACCATTTTCTATTCTTCTATAAATTGCATCTGTCATTATGACAGAATCATCTGTGATTATTCCTATTGCCAAAATAAAACTTAAAAGGACAAAAATATTTATTGATAGTCCAAATATATATAAACCTAAAAAAGAAGCTATTAGACTTACAGGGAGCGCTATAGCAGGCACAATAACTGCCTTCAAATTTCCTAAGAATAGATAGATTATTAATACAACTAAAATAAACGCTATTAATAAAGTTTTATAAACTTCCTGAATAGCTGCTTCAACATAGTTTGCTCTATTAAAAGAAACTCTTAAGTCTAATTCATCAGGTAACGATTTTTTGACTTGAATAATTTTTTTTTTGATATCGTTTGAAAGTTCAACTGTTGATGCACCGCTTCTAGCATAAATACCTATTCCAACAGTTTTTAAATTTATTTGGTCTTTAGTTTGAGCTTTAAATAGTGTTTTTTCTGAAACTGGCCCAAATTCTATATTTGCAACATCAGATAATAAAATAACTTTGTTTTTAGTTTTTTTTATTGGTAGCAGCTTGATAGAATTAATATCGTTATATGATTTATCTAAATTAAGTGTTAAATCAATATTATCTGCCTCAAGAGTTCCAGCTGGAAGACTAATATTTTCTCCTCGCATGGCAGTTTCAACCTCTTTAATTGTCAAATCATTTGCAGCAAGCCTTATAGGATCAATCCAGACTCTGATACTTAATTCTCTTAATCCTCCAACCCTGATCCTTCCAACATTTCTAACACTAGAAAATTGATCAACTAAATATCTTTCTGCATAATCTCCTAATTCAAGATCACTCCATGTAGAGGATGATAAGGAAAGCCACATAGTGGTAGTAAAACCAGCTGCTCTTTTAAGTATTTGTGGAGCATCAGACTCAGAAGGCAAATTATCAACAATTCGAGCAACTCTTTCTCTAATGTCATTAGCCGCATTATCTAAATCTATGCTAGTGTCAAATTCTACATTAATTGTACTTCTTCCATTTTCAGATTTAGAATCAATATTTTTTATTCCCTCAGCTCCTCCGATAACATCTTCAACAACTTGTGTTACTTCTTGATCTACTATTGAAGCTGCAGCAGACTTATAATCTACTTGAATTTGTACTACTGGTGGCTGTATCCCATTTGGCAGTTCTCTAACTGGTAATTTCCAAAAAACAAACAAGCCAAAAACAATCAATATAAGTGACATAACCCAAGAGACGGTCGGTCTTTTTATGCTTAATTCAGAAATAAACATTTATTGATTGATGGGTTTTATTTTTCCTTGTGGTCTAACTTTTCTTAGTCCTTCAGCTACAATAATATCTCCTTGAACCAAACCAGAGACTATTTCTATATTTTTTTCACTTCTTAAACCTGTTTTTACTTCTATTTTATTAGCAATATTTTCATCATTAATCTTATAAACATATGACTTATCTCCCTCAACCATTACACTTGTATCAGGAACACTTAAAGAATTTCTTAAGTCAAATTTAACGCTAACCTCTAGTAATGATCCTGAAATTAATTCTAAGTCTTTATTTTTTACTTTTATCCTTGATAGCAAACTTCTAGTATCAGCATTAATTCTACTTGAAACAAAATCAACTTCACCCTCAAATATTTTATCTTTATAGCTAGCTATTTTTACTTTGACTGGTAACCCTTTTTTTATATACGCTGAGTAATTTTCAGGGATCTTAATATCAGAATATATAGTTGAGTTATCATCTATTGTGATAATGACTATATTGTTTGAAACAAGTATATCTTCTGTAAGTCCAGTATATCCCAACACTCCACTAAATGGAGCTATTACATCACCACTTTTCAATTTAATTAAAACTTCACCTTTTTTAACAAAATTTTTTAACTTTAAATCTTCAATAAGATCATCTTTTTTAATCTTAAATGTTTCAGATCTTTTTGAAATTGCTGTTCCAAAAGTTTCTATTTTTTGTGAAAATTCTTTATTAACAACTTCTGTAATTATAATTCCTGGAGGAGGCATTTTACTAAATTTTTTTTTAAAATGATTCCCAATCATTGTTCTTCCAATAATCACAATTGCTATAATGAGAAAAAATAGGAATATTATAGAAATAGTTTTAGTTGATCTTTTCATTTTAAATTTAAATTAAACCGTATTCAGCCCAAGAGCCATCGTAAATACAAGGATGATATTTATCATTTATTAGAGAATAAGCTAGTGCCAAAACACACGCAGTTACTCCAGATCCACATGAAAAAACAATATTTTTTTCATCTATATTTTTTACATATGACTCAAAAATATTCTTTAGTTCTTTATTATCTTTGAAGGTTTTATCTGGATTTAAACAATTAGAAAAAGGCATACAAAAAGAATTTTCTATACTACCACTTCTTAGGCCTGTTCTGGGCTCTGGTACTTTACCTTCAAATCTTTCTTTGCTCCTTGCATCTATCACTTTAAATTTTTTGGTTTGAATATTTGCGTCAATAAATTCTTTATTTTTAACCAGATCTTTTTTTTTGAAAGATTTATAGTTAGTGAATTTTATTTGAGGAATATCCTGCGTAATCTTTCTTTTTTCTTTAATCCATTTTTTTAAGCCACCATTTAAAATGTGAATTAATTTAGGGTCGTGACCAAAGTAAATAAAGTTAAACCAACATCGACATGAACTTATTACATCAGAATTATCATAAACAATTATTTCATCATTATTCTCTATCCCCATTTTGGATACAATTTTTTCCCAATCTTCTTTTTCAACAAGCATGTGAGGAAGATGAGAGTTTTTTTTCGAATTTTTATCTAAATCAAAAAAAACAGAGTAAGGAATGTGTTGTGATTTATATTCTTCAAATCCATTTCTGTTAGATTTTGGCATATGCCATGAACAATCAATAATTTTTACACGATCTAAATTTTTTTCGAGCCAATCAGTTTCAACTAATGACATATTATTTTTTTTCTAAATATTTTTGATGATATTCCTCAGCTGGGCAGTAGTTCTTAAGAAGACTGATATTGGTCACAACTTTACCAGACAATTTGTCATTTACTTCCTTACAAATTTTTTCAGCTATTATTTTTTGATTTTCATTTAAGTAAAAAATTTCACTTCTGTATTGAGTTCCAAAATCTGGTCCTTGAGAATTTAAAGTCGTCGGATCATGGAATTCAAAAAATTTATATATAATTTTCTCATAAGATATTTGCTTTTCATCGAAATCAAGTTTTACTACTTCCGCATGATTGGTTTCGCCTGTGCATACTTCTTTGTAGGTCACTTTAGGTTTATCACCTCCACAATATCCTACCTCAGTTTTTATTATGCCAGGAATTTTACTATATTTGATTTCTGGTCCCCAAAAACATCCAAGAGCTAAAACTGCTATTTCCATTGATTAAGATTTAAATTAATTTACAAATTATTCATATGCTAAGTAAAAATCAATTAGGTTTTTTGTACATGTTTATGTCTATATGTGCATTTTCTTTAATGGATGTTATTGTAAAGTGGTCAATAGATTATCCTATAGGACAGGTTCTATTTTTTAGAGGTTTTTTTGGAATAATTTTTTATTTTTTTGTAATACCAAAAGAAAGATTAACTAATTTTTATCAAACTAAAAGACCTGGTTTGCATGCACTTAGATGTTTAGCTGGCCTTATAGCTTTAATTTCAATATTCATAGCTCTTAGAGAGTTACCTTTAGCAACAGTGGTAAGCATTTCTTTTGCTGCACCTATATTCACAACTATTTTATCGATTTTCTTACTAAGTGAAAAAGTAGGAATTTTTAGATGGATGGCTGTTATTATTGGTTTCATTGGAATACTCGTTATAACTGAACCTGGAATTAGTGAATTAAATATATATTACATTTTTCCAATTATTTTTTGTTTAGGACTTTCTTATGTTGCTATTACAATTAGACAATTATCTACTACCGAACCACCTTGGTTAATTTCTTTCTATTTTTCTTTATCAATTATGTTTTTAAGTTTTTTAACTATTCCTCAAGGCTGGGTAATGCCAAGTTTTAATCATTTTATCTTATTGTCTTTAATCGGTATTTTTGGAGGTGTTGCTAATTTATGGTTAAGTCTTTCATATAAATATTCTGAAGTTTCACTAGTAACGCCATTGAAATATTTAGCTTTAGTATTTGCAGTAATCTTTGGATATTTTATTTGGGAAGAGACACCTACTATTAAAACATTATCGGGAGCATTTTTAGTAATAATTTCAACATTAATAATTTTTAGAAGAGAAATTTATAATAAGAATATTGTTACTTCAAAAACATTAAATGACTAAAGTACCAAAATATTGGAATAAGGCAAAAAAATATTTATCAAAAAAGGATAAAATCATGTCAAGATTAATTAAAAATTATAAAAGTCCATCAGAAGTTATTCTTACATCTAGAAGGGATATTTTTTTTTCACTTTGTAAAAGTATAATTGGACAACAAATAAGTGTTGCTGCTGCAAATTCTGTTTTTCTTAAATTTAAAAAAAAATGTAAAAATAAAGTTAATGCAAAAATAGTGTCAAAATTGACCTTCAGTGAACTTAAAAGATGTGGTTTAAGTCGTCAGAAAGTTTTAGGGATAAAAAGTTTAGCAAAACAAATGCTGGATAAATCTTTTAATCCTAAACTAATTGTAAAAATGAACGATGATGATGCGATTAGTTATCTCTCTGAATTAAAACAAATTGGAAAATGGTCTGCTGAAATGATACTTCTTTTTACTTATAACCGACCAAATATTTGGCCAATTCAAGATATTGGTCTTTTGAGAGCGATTTCAAAAAATTATAAAAAAAATTATTTACCACCAGAAAAGTTTGTTGGATCTTTAAAAAAAAAATTTTCTCCTTACTGTTCAGTTGCGACATGGTATTTATGGAGAAGTATAGATCCTGAGCCAATACAATATTAATTACCTTCTACTATTTGGTGATGTCTAACTACATGGCCGTTAAGAATATCATGTGCCTCTTGATATTCCATGGAGTCATAACATTTTAAAGCGGTATTATAATCGGGAAATTCAACAACAACTACTCTTGGAGAATCAATTCCCTCGTTTGTTCTACTTTTTCCTCCTCTTGCTAAAAATTTTCCAGAAAATTTTTCTACAGCTGGTTTTGCTTTAATTGCATACTCTTTTAATCTCTCTGTATTACTGATTTTTTCAAATATACATACCCAATAAGCTTTCTTCATTTTTCAATCCATTCAGAGAATTTTAAGGTATTTATTTTTATATAATTAGGCATTAAATTTATGTCAATTTTAGTTAGTTGATTATTAGAAAAAAACTTATTTTTTCGTTGATCGATATTTAAATCATAAATAGCTTTATTATTCTTCACGATTTCCGTTATTTTTTCTATTCCTAGAGGGTTTCTATCATAATCAATATGATGGAGATATGATTTGAGTTTTTTTTCAATATCTTCAGGAGTTTTTAAATAAGAAAAATGCCAACCCCCATTCTCTAAAAAAAATATATCTTTGTATTTTTTTTTAGAGAATAATGTATCAAACCTCCACCAAGCAAATTTTTTAGTTTTTATATCTCTTATCCATTGGGGAGATTGTAAATCTTTGAATTTACAAGCTCTACTTCCGATCCAAGTGAAATTTTCTAATCTTAGATTAAATTTGTAATACATCATATCTTGTTTAAAAAATAAAAACTTATTATTAATATTTTTTAAGTCGACTTTTTCTAAATTTGGTATTTCGTCTAAATCTGAAATAATTATCCAATCGTCGGCTTGTGCTTCATTTAATCCATTTAAAATATAATTTCTTTGTGAGCTTTCTCTCTTTGAAGCGTTAAAAAGAGTTTTTCTATAGTATTCTTTTTCATCATCGTTATTATGTATCTTTTCTAGATTATCTGGTTGGTCCTCTTTTAATATGTACGTAATTTTTTTTTCAAATTTTTTGAATTTTTTAATATCAAAAAGAGGTTCTCTCTTTTCTCCTTTGTGATCATATTTTGACTCTATTATTATAAACTTGTCTACAAAACTATTTAATAGGTTTAATCTTACATCTAAGACTAAATCTTCATCAAAGTACATAAAGCAATCAAAGATTTTCATATAGATTTATTGTTTTATTATAAATTTTGATATAAATCGAAGATTAATTTAATATTAAATAAAAGTTTTAATTAAATTATAAAAATGTCTAATAAATTAATTATTAATTGGGATGATTATAATAAAACAGTTGAAAAATTGGCAATTCAGATCGAGGAAAGTAATTACAAGCCCTCAATATTAATAGGGATCATGAGGGGTGCAGCTCCAATGATTGATGTGTTAAGTAGAATTTTTAAATTAAAATGTGCTTACCTTGCAGTTGAGTCTTATAGTGGAAAAGGTGTAGAAGATGAGCAAGGCGATATTGTGTTCTCAAGAGAGATGAGCTCTATAGCTCCTAATATGGGTGGAAAAATTTTATTGTGTGATGATTTATCAGATACTGGAATTACGTTTAACAAAAGTATCGATTGGTTAAAAAAATATGAACCAATTAAAGGAAAAATAGAAGATATTAAAACAGCAACTTTATGGAAGAAAAAAAAATCTACATTTAAACCTGATTTTTGTGCAACTAAATTAGATAGTGATCCATGGATCGTTCAACCTTTTGAAATTTATGAAGAAATAAGGATTGATGAAATTATTAAAAAGCATAAAAAATAAAAAGGGCGACTTGAAAGCCGCCCTAATTTTAAAAATTTATTCTAGGCTACTAAAAAACTTACTATACTAAGAGCAGCGATAACCCAAATTGCTGGACTAGTACTGTCAAATTTCCCTGTGCAAAGTTTAATAGCTGCATAAGCAACAAAAGCTAATGCTATTCCGTTAGAAATTGAATATGTGAACGGCATAGCAATCATAGCAAGAACCGCCGGGCCGGACTCTGCAATATCATCCCATTCAATATCAGCAATATTTCTTACAAATAAAGTGGCAATATATATCAAAGCAGCTCCATCAATTTCTTTAGGCAAAGATGTAGCTAGCGGACTAAAGAATAAACAAAATAAGAATAATATTCCTATTACGAGTGATGTCATTCCTGTTCTTCCACCTGCTTTTACTCCTGCAGCACTTTCAACATAAGTTGTGACCGTGGATGTACCTAAAACAGCCCCAACAACTGTAGATGCGCTGTCTGATAACATAGCTTTATTTATATCTTTAATTTTTCCATCTGGACCTATTTTACCAGATACATTTGCAACGCTTGTAAGTGTTCCAGCAGTGTCAAAAAAATCGATGAAAAATAAAGTGAAAATAACGGTTACCATGGATGCACTTAACGCTGCACCTAAATCAAAAGTCATTAAATGAGTCATCGATGGAGGAGACGAAACAACTCCATTAAATTTTCCTAGACCAGTAACCCATGCAATTGCACTAAAAACAATTATTCCAATAATTATGTTTCCTTTTATTTTCATTTTTTCCATTACTATCATTGAAATAAATGCACCAGCTCCTAAAAGTAAAAGTGGATTAGAAAGATCACCAAGCTGGACAAGAACCACAGGATTATCTGTAGTAAGGCCCATAATTTGAAAACCAATAATTGCCAGGAATAACCCTATCCCAGCACCAATCCCTAGTTTTAAACTTTTTGGTATTGAATTTATTAGCCATGCTCTTAATGGTGTTAAAGAAATTATTAAGAAGACCACACCAGCAACTAAAACAGCACCTAGCGCTTCATCAGGACTATATTCCATACCTAAACAAACACCGTAAGCGATAAAGGCATTAATTCCCATACCTGGTGCGAGACCAACCGGCCAAGTTTTGGCATAAAATGCAGCAATAAAACAAGCTAGAGCTGCTGCAAGAGCTGTTGCTGTAAAAACACCGCCAAAATCAAAACCACCATCTGATAGTATTACAGGATTTAAAAACATGATGTAAGCCATTGTTAAAAAGGTCGACACTCCTGCAATGACTTCTGTTTTAAAATCTGTTTTATGTTTTTTATAGTTAAAGTAATTATCTAACATTAAACCTCCATTTTTTTCATAGAATAATTGATTCGAATTAAAAAATCTTTTTGGACTACAATATTTTATCTATAATTGTTATTATTTTGATTAAATTTACAACTCTCAGGTTAATTACTCATTTAAAATTTATGATACATTGTAAAAATGAATTTAAAATATTTATTAATTATTTTGTCAATTTTTTTTATTTTTTCAGGCTGTCAAACTATTAAAAATAAATCCGACTCAATTGCTGAAAAAGAAAATAAAAAATATGGGCAATTAGTTGGAAAAAAAATGAATGACTTAAAAATTGAATTAGGAAATCCTATAGAGGATTACGTAAATGAGTCAGGAAATAAAGTATATGTTTATAAAACAAAAAAATACGGAATACCTTGTGAAAGAAAATTTGAAATTAATAAAAAAAATATAATAGAGAGTTTTACATCAAGTGGATGTATTTAAACTTGTGGGGATTTATGCCCCACAAGCAAGGTTAGAATTACTTAATTTCAATAAGTTTTTTCTTTTTGTGCTCAGGTATAATTTTTTCACAAGATACTGTTAAAAGACCATCTTTAAGTTCTGCCCCATTTACTTTTACATCATCAGCAATAGTAAACGATCTTGCAAATTGTCTTTGAGATATACCTTTATGAATAATCTCTCCATCAGCATTATTTTCGTCCGATTTATTAACTTGTTTTGTTCTTACTGTTAATAAATTGTCCTCAAACTCAACTTCAACATCTTTCTTATTAAAACCAGCTAATGCAACTTCTATTGCATATTTATCCTTTCCAGTTTTTCTAATGTTGTAAGGTGGGTAATTTGACTGCATAGTCAAAGCACCATTTCCTAACATATTTTCAAATTGATCAAACATATCGTCAAAACCAATTGAAAAAGGTCTTAGTGAGTTAAATATTGATAAATCCTTACTTGTCATAATATCCTCCTTTGTTAAGCAAGTTTATTTATTGTTAGCCCCATAAGGCGACTAACAATATCTACATGGTGATTAATTTACCTATTTCAAGATATTAAATTTAAATTTTTTTAGAAATTTTTAATACAAATGCATAGTCAAAAGCGATTTCTTCAATTGCACCGTCGCGACCTGATTTTCCTCCATGCCCCGCACTCATTTCAGTTTTTAGTAAGAGCAAGTTATTATCTGTTTTAAAATCTCTAAGTTTAGCTGTAAATTTTGCTGGCTCATCAAATAAAACTCTATTATCACTCAAGCTAGTTGTAATTAACATATGAGGGTAATCCATTTTTTTTATATTATTATATGGCGCATATGAGTAGATGTAATCAAAATGATCTTTGTTGTCTTTTGCATTTCCAAATTCATCAAATTCTCCAACAGTTAGGGGTAAAGAATGATCTAGGTTAGTTGTTAAAGAGTCAACAAATGGCACTGCCATAACAACTCCAAGAAATAAATCTGGTGATTGATTTACTACTGCCCCCATTAATAAACCCCCTGCCGAACCACCCATGCCTATTATTTTTCCTTTTGATGAATATTTTTTTTCGATTAGAAACTTTGCAGCATATATATAATCTTCAAATGTATTTTTTTTATTAAGAAGTTTTCCCTCTTTCCACCATTTCATTCCTCTTTCCATTCCTCCTCTAATGTGTGCTGTTACCCAAATTATATTTCTATCAATCAAACTAAATTTTGTCGAAGAGAAGTCAGGTGTCATTGAATTTCCATACGATCCATAACCATATAAAAGTAAATTTGCAGAACCATCAATTTTTGTTTTTTTATGTCTAGTTATTGTAATTGGAATTAATCTTCCATCATGAGAAGGACACTCTAATCTTTCAACAATATAATCATTTGGATCATGACCAGATGGAATCTCTTGTTCTTTAATTAGTTTTTTTTCTTTTGTTTTTAAATTATAAAGATAAGTTTTACTTGGGGTTTTGGGAGAGGAATAAGATAAATACACTAAATTAGTATTTTTGTCTCTTTGTATCAATGAAACACTAGGTGCAATTACGTTTTCATCAGTAAAATTTAATTCTTCTTCTACACCAGATTGATTATTTTTTATAAATAATTTTCCAAGAGCGTTAGATTTTTCACCTCTAATCACCCAGTCATCTAAAAAAACTAGTCCACCAATTAAAACTTCATTTTTAGCTGAAATATAATCTTCCCAAATTTGACTACTTAAATCAGAACACCTTTCAATCTTAAAATCTTCAGCGTTTTCATTAGTATGACAGTAAAAATAGTTTTTCCATGAATTTATTGAATAAATTATACCTTTTTTTCTTTTTTTAATTAATTTTGGTTTCGGTTTTTCTTCGTTTACTCCAAAATAATATTGTTCAGATGTGTTGTGATCTGAAGTTGTTATGAAAAAATATTTTTCATCAGAACTCAGACCAATGCCAACTGTAAAAGCCTCACTTTTTTCATTAAATATAAGCTCATCATCTTTACAAGGCGATCCTATCTTGTGTCTAAAAATTTTTCTTGGCCTATGGAATTCATCAAGTTTTGAGTAAAAAATATATTTGTCATCCAAACTGAAAGTAATACTTCCACTGGTTTCCGTTATTTTTTCAGTGATAAATTTCTTAGTGGAAATATCTCTTATGTATATTGTAAAATATTCAGATCCTTTTAAATCCAGTGAATAACCTAAATATTTGTCATTGTAACTTACCTCTAAATCACCGATACCGAAATATTCAGTATTAAATTTTTCTTTTTCTTTGTCTCCATTCCAGATTTCTTCAACATTATCCGTTCCAATTTTTTTTCTGAGTTTTATTGAATAATTTCCTTTTGCAGTTGTTTTTGTCCAGTATTCATATTCTTTGTCTTTGTATTTAAGAGACTCATCATCTAATTTAATTCTACCTTTAATTTCATCAAACAAAATTTTTTGATATTTTTTTGTATTTTTTAAATTATGTTCTGTATAGTTATTTTCCTCTTCTAGATATTTTCTAACATCAGGCAATAATTTAGAACCATCTTTTAAGACCTCAAGAATATTTTCTTGATGAATCCAACTATAATTATCTTCCCAGGTTGTATTGTGACAAGATTTAAGCTCTAGTTTCTTTTTAAGTTGTGGTATTTTCATTAAGATAAAAATATATGAATATAATAATTTATACAGTGGTTATATTAACCATTTTTTATTTTTTACTTCGTTTTATAACGAAAGTGTCATCTAAAAAAATTTCAAAAGGTCTTAGATTTCTGATTATATTAGGATTATTTGCTTTAGCTATTTTGTTTGCTATTGGGGGAAAATTTTTATTAACCTTACCTTTGACTTTGGCAAGTTTAGCTTTATTAAAATTAAAAGGTTTATCTATTTTCCAATTAATTTCTCTTTTTAGACTTATTCAAACTTTAAGAAGATCTGGCCGATTTTCTTTTAATCAAGCAGGCTCAAATAATGTTTCATCTATATCAGTTTCTGAGGCATATAAAATTTTAAACTTAAACATGAATAAAAAAGTTACTAAAGAAGATGTCAATAAAGCATATATTAAGATACAAAAAAAAATTCATCCTGATATTTCTCCTGAAACCTCAAGACTATCATCAATAGTTAATGAGGCTAAAGATATTGTATTAAATGATATTTCTTAATCAATAATTTTTAAAAGTTTTTCAAAAATTTTTTGTGGATCTATTTTTTCTTTACCTAAAGTATTATGTGTAACTGTTTTTTCTCCCTCTGGAATTATTGGATACATTTTTGTGCTATAATTTCCATATATAAGAGGAGTATCCGCCATTAAAGTAATCGTGTTGATACCCAAAGCTGATGATAAATGACTAAAACTTGAGTCATTACAAATAGATATATTGCAATTTTTGATTAATGGTAAAATTTCTTTAATACTTAGATCATCTAAACGAATACAAAAATTTTTAAATTTTGATCTCAAAATTTCATTTAATATTTCTTGTTCCTCGTATGCCTTACCTGTTGCAAGAAAAAATTTACAACTTTTTATATTTGATATTTTATCGATTACACTTAAAAAAGTTTTTGCTGGAATTCTTTTTGTAGGTCCAGAGCCACCTATTCCTAGAAGAATATTTATTTCCTTATTATCTATTTGAAATCTTTGTGTTGCTTTAAAAACTAAATCATTATTAATTTGAATTTCTGGATCTTCATTTACATCTAAATCCAAATTTGTTTTTAAGAATTTTTTAGGAACCTCTGTGATGTGTTGTTTGGTTTTTGTGAACAATGGATATTGATAAATTTTTGGAATACCTGACATTTTAGCAATTAAGTTAAATCTTAAAGATGAATTAAAGATAAAAATTTTATCAAATTTATGTTTTTTTAAATCCTTAGCTAAATTAAAAATACCAAAAAACCCACCATGTTTATTATTCGTTTTATCATCTCTTTCTAAAATAAGAATTTTATCTATATAGTTTGTTTGATGTAAATATTGATCAGCTTTAGAGTTTTCCTTTACCAAGATACTTATTGGTGAATTAAATTTTTTTGACAAAGCCTTAATAAATGGTAAGAAAATTACAGTATCTCCAACACCTTTTCTATTCTGAACTGCCAATATTTTCATATAGTATTTATAAACTTTACTGAGTATATTTTTATATAAATTTTTATTATGACAAAAATAAGTGGAATTATAGCAGCAACTATGTCAGTCTTAAATTCTGATTTAAGCCTTAATATTGAGAAAACAATAGATCACGCTGAAAATTTAATTGAACAAGGGTGTCATGGCACAGTAATATTTGGAAGTACCGGTCAGGCTCAACTAATTCCAATTTCAGAAAAGATTGAATTATTAAATAAACTTTCGTTAAGTAAATTTAAGGATAAAAATTTAATAGGCACTGGTTTTAACTCATTAGGTGAAACAATAAATTTTATGAGAATTGCGAAATCATTAAATTTTAAAAAATTTCTTATTATGCCCCCTGCTTATTATAAATATGGAGACATTGAAGTAATTGAATTTTACGAAAAAGTTGTGGATGCTAATCCTGAATGTAAAATAATTTTATATAATTTTGAAAAATTATGTGGGTATAAATTTAGTATTAATTGTGTAAAAGAACTTGTTAAAAAATTTCCTAAACAAATTGTTGGTATAAAAGATAGTTCATATAATTTATACAAAGAATTAAGATTTGAAAATTTTTCAATTTTTCCGGGATCAGAATTGAAATTGTTAGAAGGTTTACAGATTGGTTGTTCGGGGATAATTTCTGCTACCTGTAATGTTACTGCACAATTATCAAGGAAAGTTTATGATGATTTTATTAAAGGAAAAGAACAAACACAAAATGAAAAATTGTGCGAAGTTAGGAAAATTTTTGACAAGTATGATCTAATTTCTGGACTTCATACTTTTTGGGCTAAAGAAAATAGCATTCATAGAAATATTTTACCTCCTTTAAGACTTTTAAATGAGGATGATGAAAAAAATTTAATTCAATCTTTAAAGCATTTAAATTTTAAAAATAAATCATCGATGGCAGCTTAAAATGCAACTTGCGAGTTTCTTAAATAAAGTTTTTAAAAAAGGTGGTTTCATCTTAACTGATGCTAATGGTAAAGATTATATTATTGGTAATCCTGGTGAAGAAGCAATTAAACTTAAAATTTTAGACAAAAAACTTCATTATAAGCTTTTATTATATCCAGATCTATATTTTGGTGAGGCTTATACGAATGGAGAAATAATTATAGAAAATGGATCTTTAACTGACTTTTTAGACATAGCATTGATGAATTTTGGGAGAGGAGAGCTAAATTTTTTTAGTTACTTATTAAATAGACTAAGAGGCTCGTATAGATATTTAACTAATTTTAATTTTATTAAAAAATCTAAAATGAATGTATCACATCATTATGATATTTCAGACGACTTGTATGATTTATTCCTAGATCCAAAAAGGCAATACTCATGTGCATATTTTAAAAATGAAAATGATAGTTTAGAAACTGCTCAAAATAACAAAATTAGCCACATTATCAAAAAACTTAATATAAAGCCAAATCAAAAAGTTTTAGATATAGGCTGTGGTTGGGGCTCATTAGCGATTGAAATTGCAAAAAGTGCAAGTTGTGAAGTTACTGGAATAACATTGTCAGAAAATCAATTGAATTATTGTAATAAAAAAGCGAAAGAGCTGAACTTAGAAAATCAATTAAAATTCAGATTAATGGATTATAGAGAACTTAAGGAAAAATTTGATAGAATAGTAAGTGTTGGAATGTTTGAACATGTAGGTAGAAAATTTTATAAAAAATTTTTTAAACAAATTGAAAATTTATTAAATGACGACGGTGTTTCACTTATACATACAATTGGATCAGTTAATCCACCGCGAGACCCACATCCATGGATAACAAAATATATATTTCCAGGCGGTTACACACCAAGTTTGAGTGAAGTAACAACGCCTATAGAAAATGCAGGTTTAATTGTAGCTGATATTGAGGTTTTAAGACTACATTACACACATACTTTAAGACATTGGAAAGAGAATTGTATTAAAAATAAACAAAAAATTATCAACATGTTTGATGAGAAATTTTTTAGAATGTGGGAGTTTTATCTTGCTGGTTGTGAAATGGCATTTAAGTGGGGAGATCAAGTTGTATATCAATTTCAACTAACTAAAAATTATAGATCAACTCCTGTGACTAGGGACTATATTTATCAATAAATTATTGATAAGATCATTTCTTCTGAGAAATGAAAAAAAAACAAAAAAAATCAAAAAAAAAGAAAAAAATAAAAAAAAGGAGCAAAGTTTACAAAGCTCAAAGTAGAGTAAGAAGAATTAAAAAGAGTTTAAAGAAATCCAAAAAAAAGAGAAATACCAAAAAAAAAAAGATTAGATTTAAAAAATTAACAAAAAATAAATATCAAACCCGAATAAAAAAACTTCAAAAAGAAAGTATAATTTTAAAACTAGTAAAATTTCAATTATCTTTAAAGCCTCAATTTAATTTTAAATTAAATTTTAATTTAGAAAAATATATTCAAAGTTTTTTTGATAAAATTTCAGAAACAATTTTAAATTATAAGGTTTTAAAACTTGATGAAAGAAGAAGAATTAAAATAGAGAAAATTGAAAAGGAGAGAGAAGAAAAAATTGAGCTAGCAAAACAAAAAAGAGCAGAGGAGGTACTTAAAGTCAAATACAGAGAGCAAGCCCTTAAAGAGGAAGCTAAATTAGAAAAACAACGAACAAAAGATATAAAACTATTTTTAAGAAAAGAACAAGCACTTTTAAGAATTGAACAAGCAGAAAAACAGAAAGAATTTTTAAAAAAATTAAGACTAGATAAACAAATTGAAAAATTCAGAGTAAGAGAAGTTAAAGAATTAGAAAAACTTGAGAAAATTTCTTTAAAAGAAAAAAGAGAAGATTATGCAGGATTACAAGAAAGAATTGATAAACTTAAAGAGAAATACCGATTACTTAGAGATCAAAAAATTAAAGAGAGAGTCGAAGCATTAGGAGTAAAACTTCAGGGTGATGAAGATAGAGAAACTCTATTAGAAAAAGAAAAAGAATATACTTTAGCAAGGCAAAAAATTGAATTTGCACTAGAAAGTTTTTACAGAAGTGCAAGTAGTTTAGTATTCCAACTTAACAAAAGACATATTACTCGGGATATGTCTATTTTTCGCTGTATAGATAGAAGATTTGAAACGGGAGAAGTTTTTATTAAGTGGGACGAGTCAGAAGATGATGAGTGGTTATTATTAATTTATATCAAAAATAATTCTCCAGATGAAGGAATTGTGATAGAAGATAAAACTAATCCAGAAAAAAATCTTTCTCACGAGTTTAGAAATGTGGATATTTTTAAAGCTTCAGATACTATGGTAGATTCTTTAACACAACTCATTGCAAGGAAAAGGACAAAAAATAACAATTAAATGTTTTTATTTATTTAGGTATTATCTTCAATGATTTTAGGATCTGCTTTTTTAATAATTTTATATTTAATTCTTAGATACATTATTGCTTGGATTACTTATTTAAATAATTTAGATACAAGACTCGGTGATAGCACATGGAGATTTACTTATGATTATCCAGTGATTGGGGAAAGAGATATTTCTGATCTAGACGATAAAGATTTTGTTAGACTTAGAAGAAAAAAAAATAAGACTGTTTTATTAATGTATTCAATAGTTTTAGTAATGTTTATATCCTCAATGTCTCTGCTAAGTAAATTTTTATTATTTTTCTTTAGCTAGTTTTTCAATTGTTTTTTATTTTTGAGATAAAGAAAAAAAGCTACTATCTCATATACAAAAGAAAATATATTAAAGATTATTGGTAGTTTAAAAAAATTATAAAGAAATTTATATTTCGGCATTTTTTTCCATAATAATAAAAAAGCTTCTGCACCTCCTAAAACCTTTTCTCCATCTTTAATGTGAAGCCTTCTTAAAAGTTGCCTGCTATCCTTAGAAGTTTCTTTTTCAGCTAATTCATTATCTGTAATATCAACCCAATTGATCTCATCTATTTTTTCTTTTTTATAAAGATCAATTTCGGCCTTACAAATTTTACAAGAATTGTTAAAATAGACTTTCATAATAAGACAATTTATTACTAATTTATATCATAAATGTACATGCGTAAAATACACTAGTTGAAAAATCTATGAAACAAACTATGTACAAATATCCATGAGTAATTTTTTTGAAAAAACTGACCTATCTAGAAAAGAAGCTGAAAACATTATTTCGGATACTTTGCAAAAATGTGATGATGGCGAATTATACTTAGAAAATTCAAAATCAGAGTCGATATTGTTAGATGACGATAAGATTAAAAATTCTAGTTATAATTCAGATTTAGGCTTTGGATTTAGAGCTATATCGGATGAGATTGTAGCTTATTCACACTCTAATGAAATTTCAAAAAATTCCTTAAAGCAATCATCAGAAAATTTAAAATCAACTCTTAAATCTTCTAAAGGCACTTACAATCACTTAATTCCTAAATCTAATAAAAAATATTATGAAAATATTAATCCTATTGAACAAAAATCGCTCAATGAAAAAATTAAAATACTCAATGATGTAAATAAATATTTACGCTCTAAAGATGATAATGTTAAACAAGTTACAGCTAATTTTTTGGGAGAACAAAAATCTATTGAAATAATTAGATCTGGTGGTGAAACATTGTCAGATATTCGTCCTTTAATAAGATTCAACGTGTCAGTTATGCTTGAGAAAAATGGGAGAAAAGAGACGGGTATTTACGGAGTTGGTGGAAGACAATCTTATGACTCATATTTAAAAGACGATAACTGGAAAAATGTTTGTGATGAGGCTTTAAGAATTGCATCAGTGAATTTAGAGAGTAAACCTGCTCCGGCTGGTGAAATGAAAGTTGTGCTAGGACCAGGTTGGCCAGCAATCCTAATTCATGAGGCTGTTGGTCACGGTTTAGAGGGAGATTTTAATAGAAAGAAAACTTCAGCCTTTCATAATTTGATGGGCCAAAAAGTTGCAAGTGAGGGAGTTACAATTATTGACGATGGTACTATTGATAACAAAAGAGGCAGTCTTACAATTGATGACGAGGGAACACCAACAGAAAAAACTGTTTTAATTGAAAATGGAATTTTAAAAAATTTCATGCAAGACCGATTAAATGCACGTTTAATGAACACTAGATCTACCGGTAGTGGAAGAAGAGAAAATTTCAGACACATTGTTCTGCCAAGAATGAGAAATACAATGATGTTAAGTGGCAAACAAACTCAAGATGAAATGATTAAATCTGTCGATAAAGGTATTTTTGCAGTTAGTTTTGGTGGCGGACAAGTTGATATTACCTCTGGAAAATTTGTATTTAACTGTACTGAGGCTTATGAAATAGTTAATGGTAAAATTGGATCACCAATAAAAGGTGCAACCTTAGTAGGAGATGGTCCTTCAATTTTAAAAGAAGTTTCCATGGTAGGGAATGATATGATGTTAGATCCTGGCATAGGAACATGTGGAAAAGCTGGTCAGGGTGTTCCAGTAGGAGTTGCGCAACCATCAATATTAATTAATAAAATGACAGTTGGTGGTACAAAACTTTAAATGGTTAAAGATCAAGAATTCTTAACACAAAAAGCTTCTTATTGCTTAGATTTAGCTAAAAAATTAGGCGCAACCGACTCAAATGTAGTTGTAAACAATTCCGTTTCTGAAACTGTAAACTTTAGAAATAAAAAATTAGATGAGTCCAATAGATCAGATAATCTTGGTATTAAAATTACTACTTTTATTGGTAAAAAAAAATCATCTATCTCTTCATCAAATTTATTAAATGAAAATTTAAATATTTTGATTGAAAAATGTGTTGAAACAACGAAAAATACTCCTGAAGATGAATTTAATTCTTTACCTGATAAAGATTTATTAGCAAAAAAAATTAAGGATTTGGATCTCTATGATGATACACATATAGAAAATGATCAAAAAATAGATTATTTAAAAAGATTGGAGACCTCAGCATCCTATGATAAGAAAATTATAAATACAGAGTCTAGTTTCACACAGAATAAATCAAATTTTATTTTAGCTAACAGTGAAGGTTTTTGTAATGGTTACAAAACATCTTCATTTACGACATCTTGCGTAGCAGTTGCAAAAGACGAAAAAAGTATGGAAAGAGATTATGAATATTCTAGTAAATGCTTTTTAAAAGATGTGAATGATGCAGAAGAATTAGGTAAATTAGCTGCAGATCAAACTATCAGAAAATTAAGTCCAAAAAAAATAGGAAGTGAAAAAATTGTAATAATTTTTGATAAAAGAATAGCTAAGGGAATATTAAGCACTTTTGCTAGTGCTATTTCTTCATCAGCAATATCCAGAGGAACTTCTTTTTTAAAAGATAAAGTTAATCAAAAAATATTTTCTGATAAAATTAACATTTTTGATAAACCCGACATGTTAAAAGGCTTAGGTTCAAGAAATTTTGACAGTGAGGGAGTAGAAAGTAATACACTTAAATTAGTGAACCAAGGAATTTTGAAACACTATCTAATTGACACTTACAATGGAAAAAAATTAAATCTCAAATCAAATGGTAGATGTGGGGGAACAAGCAATCTATATTTTGAAAATGGAAATATTAGTTATAAAGATTTACTAAATTCAAATTCAAAAAGTCTTTATATTACCGAAACTATAGGTCATGGGAGTAATATTGTAACTGGAGATTATTCAGTAGGTGCAGCAGGTTTTTTAGTTGAAAATGGAGAGTTAAGGTATCCTATAAATGAAATTACTATTGCAGGTAATTTTAAAGACATGTTTCAAAACATAACTTTAGCAAATGATTTAGAGTTCAAATTTGCAACTAATTCACCAACTATGATGATTGATGGGATGGTTGTCGCTGGTAAATGAGCGAATTTTGTATAATTGGCTCTGGTATTTCAGGTGCTACTATTGCAAATCTTTTAAATAAGAAACATTCAGTAATTTTATTCGATAAAGCTAGAGGGCCAGGCGGTCGTGCCTCATTTAAGAGAATAAGAGGCAAAACAGGCTTTGACCATGGTTCTCAATATTTTTCGCCAAAGACTAAAGAATTTAAAAAATTTATAAGAATATTAATAAAAAAAAAAATTTTGAAAGTTTGGGGTGGCAAACATATTTTTCTTAATTCAAAAAAAAAAGAAAATAAAAAACATCTTAAAATTATAGGTAAAAATGGAAATAATGATATTAGTAAATACTTATTAAAAAAAATTAACTGTAATTACCTTAGTGAATTAAAAAAAATTTATCATAAAAATAAAAAGTGGTATTTATATTTTGATGATGGAAAAATTAGATCTTTCAAAAATTTAATTTTAACTTGTCCTTTCCCACAATCGAAAAAACTTTCGAGAAAATTTATTAACAACTCTTTTTTTGATAAATCAATAAAAATGGATGCAAATATCACTACAATGATTGCCATTAAAAAAAATAAAAAACCAAATAGCAGTTATTTTTTTGAAGACCCGATTTTAAGTTGGGCTGGAAATGAAAATTCAAAAAAAAGATTTAAATCAAAATATGATTTATGGACTCTCCAAAGCACTTTCAACTGGGCCAATAAAAAGATTAATCAAAATAGAAATAATAAAAAAGAAAACTCAAAGATCATGGTTGATAAATTTTTTAAACTTTCAAAAATAAAAAAAACAAAAATATATTATTTTTTTAATCATGGCTGGAAATACTCTTCAAATTCAAAACCATTTAGAATAAAAAGTTATTGGGATCCTAAGAAAAAATTAGGTATTTGTGCTGATTGGTTAGTAGGACCCAGATTAGAGTCTGGATGGATTAGCGCACAAGACCTATTTAATAAAATTATGAGATAATTTACTCAAAAGTTTTAACTTTATATTCCCAATTACCCATTCTTGAATAAGATACTTTCAAAATTCTTAAATTTTTTCGATCATACCAAATATCAAAGTCTAATCTTTTTTCTTTAGGTACACTCATGTCTTTAGATTTAAGTGTAAAATGATCTACATCATAAATTTTTCCATAAAGATCAATTTTTTCTTTACCTATAAAAGTAACTATTTGTTCTTTGATACTTCCTGAAATTGGACTTATTTGAGAGCTTGCTTGTAAAATTTTATGATTCCACCAATTTCCAATAATATTATCTGTTAAAGCTTCTCCATTATAAGAAGAGCCCTTGATATCAAATTTTTTCTTATCTTTATTAAATATTAGATTTACAAACTTTTTTTTATCATTTTGTAAAGTTTTAGAATTATAAGAAATTAATTGATCTTTAAAATATTTTTCTTCGCTATATCCCTCGACCTTAAATACTGTTGCTCCCAAAAGTTTCACTGAAAATTTAAGTTGATTAGTAACAACGGTTTTGTCTCCATTTCTATTAAAAAAATAATGATTATAGCCAATAAGCTCACCATTTCGAAAAATCTCCATCTCAATTTTCTTATATTTAATGTAATGTCCGATATGAGCAATTGAATTTATTGGATAAATTAAGAGAAATAAAATAATTATAATTTTTTTCATTTAATGACTAGTTTAATGGACTTTATCAACAATAGAAATAACTTATTAAAATGTTTTTAAAAATAAAAAAAATACCAAGGGTTAATTGGAGTTCCGATAAACCTTATAATTTTAAACCAAAATTTTCTACGTTCTTTTTTTTATGTTTTGGTCTGATGTTATTTGGTCTAGGTGAAGGTTTATTAATCGTATCATATACTGGTGCCTCTCCTTGGAGTGTTTTAGCACAAGGTATTTCATTAAATATTAACTTAAGTATAGGAACAATAACACTTTTAATTAGTGTTGCGGTTTTAATATTGTGGATACCGCTCGGTCAAAAACCTGGAATGGGAACAATATTTAATGCATTAATAATTGCATTGATGATTGATCTTTGTATAAAATTTGTCCCAACTCCATCTAATTATTTTAATCAATTAATTTTAGCAATTATTTCTGTTATTATTGTTGGTATTGGAGGTGGTATTTATTTGGTTTCTAATCTTGGCGCAGGACCAAGAGATGGATTGATGATTGGTTTACAAAAAAAAACAAACTTGCCGGTTGCTGCTGTTAGAGCATTTTTAGAGATCTCTGTTGTTAGTATTGGTTGGTACTTAGGTGGAACAGTGGGGGTTGGAACTCTATTATTTGCTTTTGGAATTGGACCATGTGTTGCTTTAGGTTTATTTTTAGTTAATAAAATATTTAACTAAGCTGCTGCACCAGATTTTTCATTTCTTTTTCTCTCATGAGGATCAAGAATAGCCTTTCTTAATCTACAAGACTCAGGTGTAATTTCAAGAGCTTCATCTGAGTTTAAAATACTTAATTGTTCTGCTATTGACATTTTTCTAACTGGTGTAAGAACAACATTTTCATCAGTGCCCTGTGTTCTCATATTAGTTAATTTTTTACCCTTCATTACATTAATTATCATGTCTCCTGGTTTAGGAGATAACCCAACTATCATTCCTGGGTAAACTGGATCGTTGTGAGTTACAAACATCTCACCTCTTGCTTGCAGATTGAATATTGCAAAAGCAACAGCCTTGCCTTGTTCCATCGATATTAAAGCACCATTTTTTC
>CACGKR010000003.1 GCA_902573705.1 uncultured Pelagibacteraceae bacterium | reverse complement strand
TAGAAAAAGCAATAAGAGGATCAGCACCAGCACAAATAAATGTTCCTAGAGATTATTGGACGCAAGTTATTGATATCGAACTACCACCAATTGTAAGATTAGAAAGACAAGGCGGTGGAGCTGAGGCAATAGATAAAGCATCTAAGCTTTTATCAAATGCTAAGTTTCCAGTTATTTTATCTGGTGCGGGAGTTGTGATTGGTGACGCAATAAGTGAAACAAAAAAACTTGCAGAAAAATTAGACTCACCAGTTTGTTCTGGTTATCAGCATAATGATAGTTTTCCTGGAAGTCATCCATTAGCTGTAGGACCATTAGGTTATAATGGATCAAAAGCAGCAATGGAGTTAATTTCAAAAGCAGATGTTATTTTAGCTTTAGGAACAAGATTAAATCCGTTTTCAACCCTACCAGGATATGGAATGGATTACTGGCCAAAAAATGCAAATATAATTCAAGTTGACATAAATCCAGATAGGATTGGTTTAACAAAAAAAGTAACAGTTGGGATAAGCGGTGATGCAAAATTAGTTGCTCAACAAATTTTTGACAAATTATCCTCTAATGCAGGTGATACAAACAGACAGAAAAGAAAAGAATTAATTCATCAAACAAAATCTGCATGGTTACAGAAATTATCTAGTTTAGATCATGAAGATGATGATGAAGGAACAGTTTGGAATAAAGAAGCAAGAGAAAGAGACAAAGATAGAATGTCACCAAGACAAGCTTGGAGAGCAATACAAGTTGGAATGCCGGATGATGTGATAATCTCAAGTGATATTGGAAATAATTGTGCAATTGGAAATGCTTATCCAACATTTGAAAAACCAAGAAAATATTTAGCACCTGGACTATTTGGACCATGTGGTTATGGTTTTCCTTCAATTTTGGGAGCAAAAATCGGATGTCCAAATACACCAGTAATTGGCTTTGCAGGAGATGGGGCATTTGGAATAAGCATGAATGAAATGAGCTCTTGTGCTAGAAAAGAGTGGCCAGCAATTACAATGGTTATTTTTAGAAATTATCAGTGGGGGGCAGAAAAAAGGAATACTACTCTATGGTTTGATAATAACTTTATCGGAACAGAATTAGATCCAGAATTAAGTTATGCAAAAGTAGCTAATGCTTGTGGTTTAAAAGGAGTAACTGTAAAAACAATGAAGGAAACTACAGAAGCCATAAAAAAATCTTGTGAAGATCAAAAAAAAGGAGTCACAACTTTTATTGAAATAATTTTGAACCAAGAATTAGGAGAGCCGTTTAGAAGAGACGCTATGAAAAAACCTGTCAAAGTTGCAGGTATAAATAAAGCTGATATGAAGCCACAAAAATCATTAAATGGATGAAATTAAGATAGGTTCTAATAGAAGTTTTGGTTTAGTATTTTTCGTTGTTTTTTTATTAATTTCACTTTATCCACTTTTGAAAGGCAGTGATTTGAGAATATGGTCACTACTAGTATCGTTTATCTTTCTTGCTCTAGGCCTTATAAACTCTAATCTTATTACACCTTTAAATAAATTATGGTTTAAATTTGGATTATTAATAGGAAAAGTTATATCTCCATTAATAATGGGTTTCATATTCTTCGTAGTTGTAACACCAATCGGAATTATAATGAGATTAATTAGAAAAGATTTACTTAATTTAAAGTACAATAAAAAAAAATCTTATTGGATTGAAAAAAATGGTCCAAAAAGTAAAATGAAAAATCTATTTTAGTATGGACTTTATAAAAGAATTTTGGGAGTTTCTAATTGTGAGAAAAAAATATTGGCTTTTACCAATAATAATAGTTCTATTACTGGCTCTTCAAGAGTTGGAAAGTTAATTTTAAAACAAGCAGCTGATAAAGTTCAAAGAGTTACAATGGAGTTAAGTGGTCATTCACCATTTATAGTATTTGATGATGCTGATATAAAAAAGGCTACAGATATGGCTATTACTGCGAAATTTAGAAATAATGGGCAGGTTTGTATATCTCCAAATAGATTTTACATACAAGAAAGTAAAAAAGATGAATTTGTCAATTTATTTGTAGAGAAAACTAAAAAATTGAAAATTGGAGATGGAATGGACCCCTCAGTACAATTAGGTCCTCTAACTACAAAAAAAAGATTAAATGAAATAGAAGAACTTGTTGAAACAACAAAAAAAGAAGGCGCTAAAGTTCTATTGGGCGGAAAGAGACCTAAAGGCTTTAATAAAGGTTTTTATTATGAGCCAACAATATTTGATAATGTAAAGGACGATTTTACAATAATGAAAGTAGAACCTTTTGGACCGTTAGTTCCAATGCTATCATTTAAAACTTTTGATGAGGTCATTGAAAGATCAAACAATCATGAATTAGGACTTTCAAGTTATATTTGTACAAACTCAATGGATAAAGCTCATAAAGCTTCAGAGTTAATGGAAACAGGTACGGTAGCTGTTAATACACCTCTTGTTGCAATAGCAGAGGCTCCTTTTGGGGGAATAAAACAAGCTGGTTATGGTCGTGAAGGTGGTTCAATGGCAATAAAAGATTATCTGAATGTAAAGTATACACATCTAGGTCTTAAAGGATAATTCAAAAAAAAATGATTGAATTAATTGTAGCATTTGGAGCTGGTTTAATAAGTTTTTTGTCTCCTTGTGTTTTACCTCTTATACCTGGTTATATTTCATATATTTCTGGAAGTTCTTTCAATGAATTGGTTGAAAAGAAAAGTATTAATCTTATCCCAATTATTTTATTTACCATTGGATTTTCAATAGTTTTTATTATATTTGGAGCTGCTTCCACATTTTTAGGACAAGTTTTACTTCAAAATTCTTATGAATTACGAATAGCTGCTGGTTTAACTATAATTGTACTTTCGCTTCATATTATTGGGATAATTAATATTAAATTTCTTAATTATGAGAAAAGAATACAAACTAATTCTAATACAAGTATTTACAGTCCTATTTTGATTGGTATGGCATTTGCTTTTGGATGGACGCCTTGTATTGGTCCAATATTAGGTTCAATTTTAGTTCTTGCAGCAACAGAGGAAAGTTTAAACAAAGGTATTTTATTATTGTTTTCTTACTCATTAGGTCTAGCAATACCCTTTATTCTTTCAGGATATCTAATACAAAGATTTTTGATATTTTCAAAAAACTTCAAAAAAAATATAAATTTAGTATCTAAAATAGGTGGAATAATACTTTTAATTACTGGTCTTTTAATATTAACCAATCAATTACAAGCTCTAGGGTATTATTTGTTAAATATCTTTCCATTCTTACAAAATTTTGGGTAAATAGAATTATGAAAATTTATCAAATAGATTCAAGTGCTAGAAAAGAGGGCTCCACATCTAGAGCTTTAGCTAAAAAGTTACTAGATAAAATTAAAAAACCTGGAGACGAAATTATTTATAGAGATTTAGATGATGAAATGCTTTTTGTATCAGGATTGACAGAATCTGGAATGAAGATTGATAAAAAGGTTCAAACTGAAGCACATAAAAAAATGTTTGAATTATCAGATAAACTTGTGAATGAACTTAAAGAAAGTGATATAATAATAATTTCAGCTCCAATATACAATTATGGTCCACCAGCAACTTTAAAAGCATGGTCAGACCTTGCAGCAAGAGTAGGAGAAACATTTAAGTTTAAAGCTGATGGAAGAAGAGAGGGTTTACTTAAAAATAAAGAGGCATATTTAGTAATTACATCAGGAGGAACTAAATTGAATAGTTCTGAGGATTTTTTAACACCTTGGTTAAAATTTATTTTAAACTTTTTTGGTATTGAAAAAGTAGAAATAATTAGTGCAGACCAAATGGCTCTAAATTACGAAAAATCTGTTAAAAATGCTGAAAACCAAATTGAGAACTTGTTTAAAGATTAAATTTTCTTTTTAAATGTCCGAATTTACCCTCTGTACTATCATAATCAATATAACATCCCTGTAAAAAACGATTTCCCTCATTAGCGTCATAGTTAGTCCTGCCATGAAGCAGTCTATAATTATCCATCATTATTAAATCACCAGGTTGAAGTTTAAATTCGACTCTATAATTATCAGAATTATAAAGTTCTGATATTTTTTTTCTTGCAGAGTAATATAATTCTAACCTTTCTTTATCCATCAAAGGTACAAAATCTAATCTTGGACTAAATCTTACCTGTTTAAATTCTCCAAACTCATCTAATTTTATCATCTCAGCCCAACCCTCTAAAACAACACTTTGGTCTATAAACTGAAACCTTACCTTGATTTCAGTTAAAATTTTATAATAATCAGGAAAATCTTTTTTGAGTTGCTCTGTAACGGTAAAGCCATCAACTAAAGTTGACAACCCTCCACTTACCTCATTTTCAATACAATGTAATATTTGTATACATGGAACTGGATTTCGATAAGGATTATCTGTATGTGGTGCCAAAGGTAATGAGGTGTAAGCTAAATCATTTGGATTTGGTTTTGATTTAACATTAAAAAACTCTCCAAAATTAGTTCTTCTTATACTTCCAATCGAATTAGCAAAATTTACAATAAAATTATTTTTTGTTGGAACTTTTTTGAATATTACAAAACCGTATTGATAAAAGTTGATTAAAGCTTTCAACATTTCTTTTTCTTCAAAAAAATTATTTTTAAATTCAAAAATATTTAAATCTTTTAATGAAGAGTCCCACTTGATTTTATTGATATGTTTTACATCATTTGTATCTGAAAATTCTTTAAGAATATTTTTAATTGCTAGTTTTGTATATACTCCATCATTAAAAGAAATTTCTAAATAGTCATCGGACAAATTTAAAGAGTCTATCTGAATGTTATCCTTAAGTTGAGTAGGATCAAATAACCTCTGCTGGGTAATCTCATCCACAAAAGTGTCTCCATTTGCTCTTTCTCTTAACCAAAATGGATGTATTTCTTTTTTAGAACCTTGATTTTCGAAAAATACCTTGTTTTTCTCTAATTCGATTTTCATAAATTATTTAAATCATTATTTAAAATTAAGCTTTAATCAATAGGAATTAAATAGTATTAGTCCTCCTTATTAATGTTAAAACCTTCAGATTATAAAGCTTATTCAAAATTTATTGAGAATTTAGCTAAGAAATTGACAAAGCTTTATTATACTAAATTAAATAAATCCTTTAAAGTTTCCAACAAACTAAAGGGAAAAGGTTATGATCCTGTCACCAGTGCAGATAAAGCATTTGAAAAGTTCATCAGAAAAGAAATAAAAAAAAAATTTCCTCATCATCAAATAATAGGTGAGGAATTTGGTTCCCAAAAATCTAAAAGTGAATATTCATGGGTAATTGATCCAATTGATGGTACAAGATCATTTGTTATAGGTAATCCCACATGGAGTAATTTGATATCTTTAAATTATAAAGGAAATCCTATTTTAGGCCTTGCAAATTTTCCAATACTCAAAAAATATTATTTCAACACTTCCTTAAATTCAGCATATGTTTCAATGAGTGGAAAAAAAAGAAAAATAAAAATTAATCATAGAGCAACTTATTCAAATATGAAACTATCAGCAGCCTTTCATGGTAGTTTATCTTTAAATCAACAAAAAAAAATTCCTAAAATATTAAAGCGAATGCAATTTCCATGTTCAGATGCTTTAAGCTATTCTCATTTTGCTGAAGGTAAACTAGACATCGTTATTCAGTGTGGAAATAAAATTTGGGACATTCATGCTTTGATACCAATTATTAAAGCTGCAGGAGGTATAGTAACTACCTGGAAAAATGATGATCCAAAAAAAGCGGGAGATATAATTTGTTCAGCAAATAAAATTCTTCACAATAAAATCCTGAAAATCTTAAAACCTGTTACTAGGTAATTTTTCCATTTATTTAAATTAAAAATATATGTCTAGACAAATTAGTTATTGGCTTAATTTGTTTTACCTAGCAGATTAACAATTAATACACCAGAGACGATCAAGGTCAAACCAATTAAAGTATAAAGATCTGGCATTTGATTAAATCTATAAACCCCGACTATTGTTGTAGCAATTATACACAAACCTGCAAATGAAGCGTAAGTAATACCTACGGGAATAGTTTTCATAACAATAGATAATGCAAACATGCAACCAATTATTGTTAAGGCAGTTAGAATACTTGGAATGAATAATGTAAAACCATTTGCACCTTTAGCAAAACCATTTGCAGCAGTTCCTAAAATAACCGCAAGTATAAGAACTACGTAGGCAATTATATTACTCACATTGTAAAGATTATTCTTATTTAGTAATTTTATCCACAAATTTTTTGATAGGTGGCCCCACAAATAGAGCAGCTATTATAGCGATAGGTAAGCTAACCATCCAAGCTTTAAAGAATCGTTTTAAATATAGGTTATCCATGCCAGTGTTTATAAATGTAATTATTAATGTCATAAGTAAACTCATACCAAATCCCATAATTAGGATGAATAAGAGATTAGAATATTTTTTGGAAAACATTATTTTTTATACCAATTAACAGCATCTTCCATTCGATCATCTCCCCAAAAAATTTCTTTTTTTACAACAAAGGATGGGCTACCAAAAATTTTATTATCTCTAGCTAAATTAGTATTTAAATTATAATTATTTATTATTTCTTTTGAATTTGCTTGAGAAACAACTTCATCTCTATCTATATTTAATTCCTTACAAACTTCAGTTATACTTGGATCTACTGCTGGTTCTTTACCCTCTTGAAACCATTTCTTATATGTAAGTCTGACATAATCTATTCCCCATCCTTTTTCTAGACCCAGTATTGCAATTTGATTAGCTAAATCGAACTCTGTCAATGGATAAGGGACTGGAGTTTTTGCAAAAAAACCATACATTTCTGATCTTCTCTCAATATCTCTCCACATATAATTTACTTTATTTAATTTATCTTTTGGGAAAGGAATATTGTTCATTTCCTTCATGATCGCTCTTACACTAAATGGCTTCCAATTAAACTTGACCTGATTTTTTTTTTCTACTTCAAGAATTCTTGTTACAGACAGATATGTATACGTGCTCCCAATAGAGAAAAAAAAATCTATATTAGTCATTTATACTAGAATAATTTTTTCAAATTATGATATTTTTGTTGCACCAGTTTCTTGGTGTATAACTTTTCCATCTTTGAACTTATAATAAGTCATAACGGCTTCTTTATTGCCATCATTAAAACTAACCATAGCATGCTCAAAGCCTACCTCATTATTTTCAAAAAGTATTCTTACATTACTTTTTTTGACATCTTTCATACCAACCCATCCAACTACATCTTTCTTAGACAAACTTTTGCCAGATGAATGCATTAAAAATTTAAAATCGTCATGAATTAATTGTTCAGCTCCAGCAGTGTCTCCCTCGTTTACAATCTTTGTCATTTTTTCTATAATCGACATTTTGTACTCCTTAAATTATTCTCCCCACATTCCATTAAACTCATAAACAACAGCTGGCTCATCTCCTACAACCCATCCATCATGACCTGGTTCTATTGAATATGCATTTCCAGCTGTGTAAGTGAGTTCTGTGCCATCATTATGTCTAGCACAAACCGCACCAGAAATAATTACACCAAGGTGTTTTGCTTGACAACTATCACCCCCAACTTTTGGTTTAATATCTTTTGACCATTGCCAACCTGGCTGTAAAGTAAGTTTCATTACTCTTTGGTTTCCAACTTTAACTGCCTCAATTTTTGCATTATTAAAATTGTCATTAACTTCATCTGCTTTATCAAAGCTTTTCACTTCTACTCCTGCCATAACACCTCCATTAATTTAAATGTATATTTTATCAGCTAAACCGTAACAAAGTACAGCACTTAAAATAGTTAAAAATAATGGGGCATATATCGCTTCGTCTGAAGTTTTATCTGTATGTCCAAGTTTGTTTATTTTTGTACTATAAAAGCCAACAATAAACGCTGAAAGGTTTTGTAAAAATATTAAATTAAAAAATGCCCAGGTTGCTTCCAAGCCATTAGGTCTAATAAATCCTACATAAATAGCCATTACAGTTGAACCAATAAATATAGAACCAAAAAATCTTACAATTCCTGCTCCTGTATCATGCATTCCATATTGATTTAAAAAAGACTGTGTTTGAAACACACATCTAAATCCATAGTAAGCAAATCCAGCAAAATGAATTAAAAATACAACTAAGTAAATTATTCCATTAAATTTTTCTAACATTTTTCAAACTCCTATAATTAACTAAATATTGGCCTAATCTCATCTTCAATAGTACCTTCGATTGCAACTTCTTTCAATTGTTCTAAAAGTTTTATAAATTCAGGATCTGCAGACATATTAGCATCAGCTTCATTATCACCTTCAAACATAGGTCCAATTACAGTCTCTCTTATTGTTCTTGGATCTCCACCCATTTGAAAAGAAAAATAAACATCATGATTTGGGTAATGTTTTTTTCTAACTGCTGCTAAACCCTTTCCAATTTCCATTGCTTTTCCTAAGCCATCATCTTTTACTCTCATTGTTCTAGTATAAATTACCTTCATTGTTTCCCCTTGTTTATTAAAACTTTAAGAATTTTTATTTAGCATTAAAGTCTATAATATCATCTGTACACTCAACAAATTTATGAGGTTCATAAAAATCGTTCATAGACTCTAATTGTTTATTTATTGCATCTGGATCTGTGCCTTTCCACCAACAAAACATTGTTAAATTATCACCTGGTGTTATCCAGCTCATTTGACATTTTGCATTTTCACTCGTCATTGCTTTAGTCATATCTTCCATAGACATTGACCCAGTAACTTCTATCATTTTAGCTTTAGCTTCCTTTGATTTAAAAGTGTGTGTTACAATATAGTTTTTCATTTTTCTCCTTTTTAAAGATTTACTTTAGATAATTCATATAACTGAGCACTCTCTACACACTCTGCATAGATAGCTTTTGCGGTAGGATTTTTTCCTGTTACAAAATCTTTCATCCCAGCTTCATTATGAACAGAAACTTTAAATAACAATCCACTTTTATCTGGTATCATAGCCCCAACAGTTTTTTCTGGATAGGCAACACTTTTTCTAACACCCATACCCTCATCTGATTGCATCCAGCCCATGAAAGTTTCTAATTTACCTTCTTTAAGTTTAAGATGTACTAGCATTTCTTTTTCCATTTTTTTTCTCCTTTATTTTTTATTTCTATTTTTTCATTGCATTATACATTGAAAGTGTATCGTCAAAGGTCATCATAACTTTAGTTTTTCCTTCATCGCTTACTTCAAAATAGTGACCAAACATGGTGTCCAAGTTATCTGCAGTTGCATGAACTCTTGCAAAAACTTTATTTCCTTCACTTATCATATCTAAAACTTTTAAATGAAAATTCGGCCATGTAGCTGGGATTTTAGACATTGCAGCCATCATAGCTTGTTTTCCCTTATGTACTCCTGAAAGTGGATGAACACCTTCTTTTCCTGGAAATGTCCAAACAATACTATCATCGATCATATCTTTAAAAAATGTTTCCATGTCTCCAGAACCAAATAGTTCATAGGCCTTCTTTGTTTGCTCTTTTACATCCATTTTGTTTTCCTCCTTTTTTGTTGTTTTTAATATGTATATTTACCACTCATTTGATTCATTGAGTGAGCAAATCCAGTTTTACCTTTGAGGTTTTGTCTGCTAGAAAAACCAGAACCTGTAATTTTTTCATATTTTCCAGTTCCACCAACAATAACAAAAGTTCCTGATCCCCCTTGGCCACCAGTCCCTTTACCTTTATAATTTATAAAAACTTTTTCACCATCAGATAAATAAAAAGTACACATACCTGTTTCATCTTCAAACTTACCACCTACCAATGTAAGTCCTCCAACACAATTCATTGTAGATTTATCAAATATACTATTAGGGTCTTTATCAGCGAGACCAGCATTTCCATCATAAGTTATTGCCATATTGCCATTACCAGCATTCATAATATTCATTTCCCAAGATCCCATTCCACTTGCGTTAAATTTTCCAGAATTAGCTAAAGCTAAAGTTGAAAAAATTGTAAAAACCAAAATCATTATTATTCTTTTCATTTTTTACCTTTCTTATTTTTCATATTATTAATACAGAGTTTGAACTACTTTTTTTACTCTTTCAGCTCCATTTGGAATCAAAGCCTCAACAAATGTATGACATTTTTCAGTTTTAGCTTCGTCATATTTTGAACCGTAATGTTTATCCACTGCTTTATTCACTCCATCATCCCAGTCTTTTTCAGGAATACCTATTTCAAGGGCATATTCCTTAAGAACCTTTGCGGTTGAAATAGATTTTTCTTTCATACCATATTCAAATTCTTCACCAGGCGGAAGAAAGTAGTTAGCCATGTAAATACCTACACAGTCCCAAGCTTTTGATTTATCGCTATTACTCATATCTGCATGTGCTGATGTAAGGATAAAAAAAGTTAAAATTAATGTTAAATATTTTTTCATAAACCTCCAAAATTAAATAATGCTGTATAAATTAATTAATATTATCTTAAAAATGTAACTGTTTTGTTACATGGCTGGTATGCGATATTATATCCAGCTAGGAATAGGGAGTTTTTTTTCTTTTAAAAAAGATTTATTAAACATCTTAGAGTTGTATTTATCAGATTTATCACAAAGTATTGTTACAATTGTGTTTCCTGGACCAAGCTCTTTTCCAAGTCTAATTGCTCCAGCTATATTAATACCACAACTAGTACCTAAGCTTAAACCCTCATTTTGAATTAAGTCATAAAGAACAGGTAAAGCTTCATGATCATCAATTGAGAAAGCACCATCAATTTTGGCATTTTCAAAATTTTTAGTAATTCTGCTTGAACCAATTCCTTCAGTAATTGAATTGCCTTCTGATTTTAATTCACCATTCTTTATATAATTATAAAGAGAGGAACCTTTTGGATCAGATAGATAAATCTTTACATCTTTATTCTTTTCTTTAAGAGCATTACTAACTCCTGAAATGGTTCCACCAGTTCCAGAGGAACAAACAAATCCATCAATTTTACCATCAGTTTGTTCCCAAATTTCTTTTCCAGTTCCTTCATAATGCCCTTTAGCGTTTGCAGTATTATCAAACTGATTAGCCCAAACCACACCATTATTATTTGTTGGTCTTAACTCATCAGCTAAACGTCCAGCAATTTTTACAAAATTATTTTCATCTTTATATGGTTTTGCTGGAACTAATCTTAAATCGGCACCTAAATTTCTTATTGTATCCTTTTTTTCTTGTGTTTGATTATCATTCATAATTATTATTGTTTTATATCCAAGTGAATTACCTAATAAACCTAATCCAATACCAGTATTGCCTGCAGTTCCTTCTACAACAATACCTCCTTTTGATATTAATTTTTTTTCTTGCGCATCTTTTAGCAATGCTAGAGCTGCCCTATCTTTAACTGAACCACCTGGATTCATAAACTCTGCTTTACCATAAATATTGCAACCTGTTATTTCTGATGCTGCTTTTAGTTTTATCAGCGGTGTATTACCTATTGAGTCAGCAAAGTTATTTTTAATTTCTTTCATTATTCTTCTTTGTCTGTAACTGCGTAAGGTTTAAATCCTTTTCCAGCATCACCAATTCTTTTTGCAGGAATTCCAACCATAATAGATTTTTCAGGTACATCTTTTGTAACGACCGCATTAGCTCCAATCAAAGAATTTTTTCCAATTACGATTGGACCTAATATTTGTGCCCCAGAACCTACTACAACATTTTCCTGTAAAGTCGGGTGTCTTTTTATATTTCTTTGATCATTAGTATTTATGCTTGGTGAAATACCTCCAAGAGTTACATTATGGTAAATTGTTACATTGTTTCCAATTTCAGAAGTTTCTCCTATGACCACGCCCATTCCATGATCAATAAATAAATTATTTCCAATCTTTGCTTTTGGATGAATTTCAATCCCAGTAAGAAATCTTGAAAATTGTGAAATTATTCTTGCGACTAAGTCAAATTTTGCAATAGCGAAAAAATTTGCAATTTTATGAAAAAAAATAGCTTTAACCCCAGGATAGGTAAGTATCAAGCTAAGTTTTGATTTTGCAGCTGGGTCTCTGTCTATTATCGATTGTAAAAAATTATTCATCGATGTTATATAGTTATTTTTTTTTGAATTTAAACACTTTTAATTTGGTCTAATGTCATTCCTTTAACATTAGCAGGGACAGCAATATCCATCATTTTAGGATTTGAGAGATTTAAATTATTCATTATATCTGCATATTCATTTGCAGAACTGACTTGTAGTCGAGGATTGTTCTCTCTTTCATTTTGAATTGTCGATGATTTTTTTCCATTATAATCATGCGCTGGATACACAAGCGTGTTATTAGGAAGCTTTAATATTTTGTTAAAAATAGAATCATAGGATTGGTAAGGATCACCATTTTGAAAATCTGTTCTACCAGTCCCATTTATAAGTAAAGTATCACCAGTAAAAATACGATCTTTCATTAAAAAGCTATATGAACAATCTGTATGCCCAGGTGTATAAATTACTTTTAAATTAATATTATCGATTTCGATATTATCATCTTCTTTAACTCTTAAATCTACAACTTCAGATTTTGAATTATCTCCCATAATTTTTGTACAATTTGTTCTTTTATTTAATTCGTTCAAACCAGTTATGTGATCTGCATGAATGTGAGTATCAATTACTTTAACTAATTTTAATTCTAACTTGTCTAAAAGATGCAAGTATTGGTCAGTGTTATCTATAACTGGATCTATTATTAGAGCCTCTCTACCTTTACCACTAGATAGGATGTACGTGTAAGTTGAAGACTTAGTATCAAATAGTTGTTCAAATACCATATTAATGATTAGTTTATAAAAAATTGCATAGCAAATCAATCTTGATTATAATTATTCTAAATAAATAATTCAAAGGAGAATTAAATGACTTTAAAAATAAATAGTTTGGCTCCAGATTTCAAAGCCAAAACTCAAATAGGAGAAATATCGTTTCATGAATGGCTTGGTGATAGTTGGGGTGTTCTATTTTCACATCCAAAAGATTTTACACCAGTTTGTACAACAGAACTTGGTGCATTAGCTAAAATGAAACCAGAATTTGATAAAAGAAACGTAAAAGTAATGGGCTTAAGTGTAGATCCAGTTGATGATCATGTTAAGTGGATTGATGATATTACAGATGTTTGTGGCATGAAACCTGAATACCCAATTGTTGCTGATGAAAAATTAGAAGTTGCTAAACTTTATAATATGCTTGAAGCAGATGCAGGTGTAAGTTCTGGGGGAAGAACTGCGGTTGACAACGAAACTGTCAGAACTGTCTACGTAATTAGACCAGACAAAAGAATTGGTTTATTTTTAACATATCCAATGACAACTGGTAGAAACTTTCATGAGATCTTAAGAGCAATAGACTCAATGCAAAGAACTATTAAACATAAAATTGCTACTCCTGCTGATTGGAAACCTGGAGAAAAAGTAATTATAGTTCCAAAAGTAACAAATGAAGAAGCAAAAAAGATATATCCTGATGGATGGGAAACTATAAAACCTTATTTGCGTAAGGTGCCAGATCCACACAAATAAATTTGGATCAAAAAATATTAGATCAGCAATCTCAGCATTGGGAAAAAAGTTTCTCAAGTAAGCCTGAGATGTTTGGTTTAGAACCAAGCTTTTCTGCAAAAATAGCTTTAGAAAAATTTAAGAAAAATAATGTTAAACATATTATTGAGCTTGGTGCAGGATTAGGAAGAGATACAATTTTTTTTGCTAAAAACTCTATTAAAGTAACTGCATTAGATTTCAGTTCAACTGCAATAGAAACGATTAAAAATAAATCAATTAATTTAGGTATAAGTGATTTTATTCATACTCAAGTACATGATTTAAGAAAAAAATTAAATTTTAAAGAGGATAGCTTTGAAGGGTGTTATTCACACATGCTTTATTGTATGGCCTTTACACATTCTGAAATTGAAAATTTAAATGATGAGATTTGTAGAGTTTTAAAAAAAGAAGCAATAAATATTTACACGGTTAGAAACTATACGGATGCTGACTATACTAAAGGAATACATAGAGGGGAAGATTTGTATGAAATGAATGGGTATATTGTTCATTATTTTTCAGATGAAAAAATTAAAAAATTATTAAAAGGATATAAAAATTTAAGTATCGATCATTTTGATGAAGGTAATTTTCCAAGAAAATTATCATTAGTTATTAATCAAAAAATTTAGTATGGAGCACTTGCTAATAGGTTTTTTTACCGGCTTAAGCTTGATCTTAGCACTCGGGGCTCAAAATATATTTGTAATAGAGCAAGGGTTAAAAAAACAATTTATATTTTTAGTTTGTTTAATTTGCTCAATTTCTGATTATATATTGATTTTTTTGGGTATTATCTTATTTGAATATTTTCAAAGTTATTTTAATCAAATTATTGAACTGATATTAAATATTTTATTATTAATATTTTTGTTACACTTTATTTATTCTAAAATTAAACTGAGTTTTTCAAATATTAATTTTTCAACTACAAAATCTGAAGAAACTTTTAAAAGTATTTTCTTAAAAACTTTAGGATTTACTTATTTAAATCCACATGTTTATTCAGATACAGTCTTTTTTTTAGGAAATTTTTCTAAAAATTTTACTCTAACTAATAAAATATATTTTGGTCTAGGAGCTTCGATTTCCTCTTTTTTATTTTTCTTTACAATTGGCTATCTAGCAAACTTTTTATCTAAATATTTTAATAATAAAAGAACTTGGTTTTATATAAATATGTCTGTAATTCTGTTCATGACTGTCTTGTCATTATATGTTCTAAATAATATTATCAATTTTTATTGATATAGAAGGTTTTTAAAAGGCGATTTGGACCCATTGGTTTTTGTTAAAAAATAACTAAATAACTCATATGGATAATTTAGAAAAACATTACGAGCCAAATAACTTAAGTGATAAAATTGCTTTAGGCTTTACAAAGTTTTTGAGGTTCTTGGCTGATACTTTTTTCAAAAAAAGATACGGTCACAGGGCAGTGGTATTAGAAACTGTTGCTGCTGTGCCAGGAATGGTTGCCGGTATGATTATTCATTTAAGATCTTTAAGAAAAATGCAGGACGATAAAGGGTGGATAAAAACTCTTTTAGATGAAGCTGAAAATGAGAGAATGCATTTAATGACTTTTATAAATGTTGCTAAACCAACATGGATAGAAAGAGTTATTATTTTAATGGCCCAATTTATATTCATTATTACATATGCTATAATTTATTTAATATCGCAGAGAACTGCTCATAGAATTGTTGGTTATTTTGAGGAAGAAGCAGTTAGAAGTTACACAGAATATCTTCATGAATTAGAGACTGGTAAAATAGAAGATGAACCAGCCCCTGAAGTTGCAGTAAATTATTGGAACTTACCTTTAAACTCTACACTAAAAGATGTGGTAAGAGTGATTAGAGACGATGAAGCAGGGCACAGGGATGTAAATCATCAGTTTGCAGATTTGATTAATTTAAGAAAAAAACAAAAATCTAATAAAAAAAATCAGATTAAAAAAGAAGATCAAGAAAAGATTTTAAATTAAAATAGCACAAATGATTTTTAGAAGAAAGTTTTTAAAAACATTGGGTATTTCTTTTTTAGTTTTTTTATCTTTACCTTATAAACTTTTATACTCTGCTAGCAAAAAAATTTTAAATCCAGATCTCTCTGACCAACAAAAAGATATAATGTTTAACGAAGGGACTGAAAGAGCTTTTACAAGTGATCTACTTAAAGAAAATAGAAATGGATACTATCATTGTGCCAACTGTGGGGCTAAATTATTTGCTTCAAATTCAAAATTTGACAGTGGAACAGGATGGCCTTCATTTTCTGAAGCATTGCCTGGAGCATTTAAAACAAAAATAGATTACTCTTTTGGAATGAAGCGTATTGAATATCATTGTGCTAATTGTGGTGCTCATCATGGTCACGTTTTTGATGATGGTCCAAGTGCTACTGGAAAAAGATTTTGTAATAATGGGCTTTGTTTAATTTTTATTCCAGAAGATTAGTTAGAAAAACCATATTTTCTTAATCTTGCATCACCTGTTCTTGCATGGGCTTCCATACCTTCATATCTTGAAATCCTTGCAGCTGCAGAACCTACTTCCTTTGTAGACTCTTTTGTCATTCTTTGAAAACTTAAAGTTTTAATAAATTTTCCTACGAATAATCCTCCAGTATATTTACCCGCACCTTTTGTTGGTAGTATATGATTAGTGCCGGAACATTTATCACCATAAGCAACAGTTGTTTCTTCTCCAATAAATAATGATCCATAATTTTTTAATCTTTTATGAAACCATTCAAGATTTTTTGTTTGAATTTCTAAATGTTCAGGAGCATAATCATCACTTACTTTAATCATTTCTTCATCCGTATCGCATAAGATAACTTCACCATAATCTCTCCAAGCAGCCTCAGCACTTAGTCTTGGAATTTCTGGTAGTTTAGCTATTAATTCTGGAACTTTTTTCATTACTTCCTCAGCAATTTTTTTGCTGGTTGTGTATAACCAACATGGTGAGTTATAACCATGCTCTGCTTGACCAACTAGATCAACGGATATAATCTCAGGATCAGCTGTTTCATCTGCAATAATCCCAATTTCAGTTGGGCCAGCAAATAAATCTATACCAACTTTTCCAAATAAAATTCTTTTAGCTTCAGCAACAAATTGATTTCCAGGGCCAACTAAAATATCAGCTGGTGTATTTCCAAACATACCATAGGTCATCGCAGCTATAGCTGGCACACCTCCAAGATTTAAAATTACATCAGCCCCACATAAATTTGCTGTGTAAATTATAGAGGGATGGGCACCTATTCCTTCTTTAGGTGGACTACATGCAATAATATTATTAACACCCGCAACCTTTGCAGTTGTTACGCTCATTACTGCAGATGCTATATGAGCGTATCTTCCGCCTGGTATATAACAGCCAGCAGTATTAACAGGAACTAATTTCTGTCCTGCATATAAACCATTTGACAATTCAACTTCAAAATCTTTTCCATAATTTGCAAGTTGTGCTTCTGCAAATTTACGAACCCTGTCGTATGAAAATTTAATATCATCTTTAGTTTTTTGATCTAAATTTTTATTTATCTCATCAATTTTTTCTTTTGAAACAACTATTTCTCCATCATATTTATCAAATTTTTTAGTTAATTCTTTACAACCTTCTTCTTTAGATTTTTCAAGTTCTTTTAAAAGGTTTTGAACTATATCTTTTGTTTTAGTATCATCTGTTGACGATGTCTTAGATGCTTTTTTTAAATATTTTATTGTCATTTTTTTAATTTATATTGTTTTATTAATCTAATGCAACCACAGCTGCAGCGATAGAAGCTAATCTTGCTTTAGCTTCATCAGATCTACTTGTGATAACAACTGGTACTTTTCCTCCTAACACAACACCAGCAGCACAAGCTCCCATAAAATAAATCATCATTTTAACTAATGCATTCCCTGTTTCAACACTTGGCACTAGAAGTACATCAGCGTCTCCAGCAACTATATTTTTAATTCCTTTAATTTCAGCAGATTTTTTTGAAATACTGTTATCAAATGCTAAAGGACCAAATACATCTGCATCTAAATTTTCTTTTTTTGCAAGTTCAGTGATTTCTTTTGCATCAATTGAACTTTGAATACTATCTAAAACCTCCTCAGTTGCAGACAATACAGCAATTTTAGGTCTATTGTTTCCAATTCTCTTTGAAAAATCAATTACGTTTTTCAAAATATGTACTTTTGTTTTGACAGTAGGCAAAACGTTTAATGCACCATCTGTGATAATTAATGGTTTATCATCTTTATCTAATGTCATATGCCAAACATGACTTAATCTATTTTTTCCAAGAAGTTTATATTCTCTTTTTAAAACTTCTTTCATTAAAACATCAGTATGAATATGACCTTTAACTATTATTTTAATCTGACCATCTTTTGCTAGTTTGGCTGCAATAGCTGCTGTATTATTTTCTACTGACTCGTGAATTACTTCATAATTTGAAATATCAAACCCAATTTCACTTGCACACTTTAAAATTTCATCTTTATCACCAATAAAAACTGGAACTATTAAATTTTCATTAACAGCATCTTGAACTGAAAGCATCGGCAAAGGTTTGCCAGCGTTGACTATTCCCACTTTTACTCCCTTTTTTTTATGTGCAACATTTAAAAGGTTATTAGGGCAAATTATTTCTTTGTTGGAAAGCATAATTATTTTACAAGAATTTCTAAATCTTTTTTGACAATTTGTGAAATTTTTATCTCTTTTTTTGAATTCATTTTGAGTCTTTTGTATTTATTCTCACCAGGATACACTATTTCTTTAACTCCTTTGTTTTTTGGAAGTTTTTTTATTATCTTAATATTTTCTTTAATTCTAGCCTTATAATTCTTAACAAATAAATTTGTTTTAAATGTGATAAATAAATGTCCAATATTTTGTGGTCCAGAAAAATCATCAAAAGGATCTTTTACTTTCCCAGCATGATTACTACCAGTTAAAACTCCACTTAATATATCAACCATCCAAGCGAGTCCAGAACCTCTAAAACTTGCAATAGGTAATTGAACTCCTTGTAAAGCTTTTTTTGCATTTGAGGTTGGATTCCCAAATTTATCTAGTGCAACACCTTTTGGAATTTTTTTATTATTTCTTGCAGCAAACCTTATCAAACCTCTGTTGATCATTGAAATTGATGTATCCAAAATAAAAGGTATTTTAGATCCCGATGGTGTTCCAAAACATATTGGGTTTGTTCCAAATAAGCTTTTCGATGAACCAAAAGGAGCCACTGCGGGTGGTGCGTTTGTATAAATCATTGTGATTAAATTTTTTTTTACAGCTTGCTCAGCATAATATCCTGACAATCCATAATGACCACTGTTTTTGACTGCAACCATTCCTATTCCAGTTTTTTTTGCATTTTGTATTGCTCTTTTAATAGCGATATCAGCAGCTACAAATCCAATGCTGTTATTTGCATCAATAGATGAAATAGATTGTGAAATTTTTTTTATTCTAATTTTTGGATTTGGATTAATCAATTTTTTTCTGATTCTGTCGCAATACATTTTAAGTCTTGATAAACCATGGGCGTACGCACCAACTTGTTCAGCATTGATTAGTGCATCTGAACATATTTTAGCATGATCTGCTTTTAATCCATTTTTTTTAAAAATTTTAATTAAAATTGTTTCTAGATTATTAATGTTCATTAAATTATAGTATCTTATTAAATATATTATAGATAATAATTTTTTTTATTATTAAGTTAAAAATGAAAATATTTGATTGCACAACATATTACGATGAAGAATTGATTTTAGATTTAAGATTTAATATGTTAAATGAATATATAGATAAATTCATTATCTGCGAAGCTAAATTTTCACACTCTGGCAGAAAAAAAAAATTAAATTTTGATATTAATAAATTTTCTAAATTTAAAGATAAAATAGTTTATATAGTTCTTGAAAATGAACCAGAAAATCTAATTTACGAAGATTCAAAAAAAAAAATAGAGTCCCCACTACAATGGAGGTCTAATTCTGTAAAAAGAATATCATTTCAGAGAAATAAACTGCTTGAAGCTGTGAACGATATTGCTCATCCAAATGATTATGTTCTATACAGTGACAATGATGAAATACCAGATTTAAGTTTATTTGATCCTTATAGACAAAAAAATAAAATTGTTATTTTTGAACAAGATTTATTTTATTATAAATTTAATTTACTATGTAATAGAATTAAATGGTATGGAACACGTGCAATAAAAAAAAAAGATTTGAAAAATTTCGAGTGGCTTAGACAAATTAAACCCAAAAAATATCCATTTTATAGATTAGATACACTTTTAAAAAAAGATCGTTATATGAATATTAATATCATTAAAAATGGAGGCTGGCATTTTACTAGGATAATAAGCCCTGAAAAAATTCACAATAAAGAACTTGATACAGAGCATCATGATGAATATCGGACATCAAATAAAACACCTGAAAAAATTAGAGATTTGATTAAAAGAAGAGTAATTGATCATGATCATCTTGCTGACTCTAGAGAGTATAAATTTGGTAAAGAGTTTCCATTAATTCAGCTAGATATAAGTAAAATGCCAAAATATATTAGAGAAAAACAAAATGAATATAGTGGTTGGTTGGATTTAAATTAAATTATATAAGAGTTTTTTTTAATCAAATAAACTTAATGAAAAAAAACATAATTATAGTAACTGGAGGCGCAGGTTTTGTTGGAGCTAATCTAATCGAATTGTTATTGGTAAAAACTAAATTCAAAATTATTAGTTTAGATAATTACTCCTCGGGTTCAAAAAAAAATCATATTAAAAATAAAAGAGTTAAATATATTAAAGGACATACAAAAAATATTAATTATTTAATTAAAAACAAAAAAAATATAAATAGTATTTTTCATTTTGGTGAGTTTGCAAGAATTTACCAAAGCTTTTTAAATATGAACGAGTGTATAGAGTCTAACTCAGTAGGTACTAATTCAGTTTTTAATTTTTGTTTAGAAAATAATATTAAATTAATTTATTCAGCTACATCAGCCTCTTTAGGAAATAAAGGAAATGATAAAAATTTATCTCCTTATGCATTTACAAAAGCAAAGAATTTAGAATTATTAGAAAACTTAAAAAAATGGTTTAGTTTTAAATATGAAGTTATTTATTTTTATAATGTGTATGGACCAAGACAAATATCAAAAGGAAAAATGTCAACTGTTATTGGAATTTTTGAAGAATCATATCGGCAAAATAAACCCTTACCTGTTGTAAGGCCTGGATCTCAAACAAGGAGATTTACTCACATTACTGATACAGTAGAAGTATGTTATCAAGCTTGGAGGAAAAATTTTTGTAGACACTACAGTATCGCTAGTAAAGAAAGTTTCTCTATATTAGAAGTAGCAAAATTATTTAAACATAAGATTAAATTTTTAAAAAAAAGACCTGGTGAAAGATATGCATCTGCTTTAACAAACATGAATTTATCTAACAAAGTTTATAAATATTTCGGTAAAATTAAATTGAAAGATTATATTAAAGATATCATTAATAAATATTATTAATTATAAACCCTTTTCAAATACTAAAATAAACTTTTTCACTGAGATTAACCTTTTCCACGCCATGGAATCGTCTTAGCAATAATTTTTCTTAAAGTTATGTCAAATAATAATCCAAGCATACCCATAATAAATATAGTGATCCAAATAACCTCATATTGAAAATATTTCTTAGCAACGTTTTCAACAAAACCTATCCCAGTTGTTCCAGCTAAAAACTCTGCTGCAACTAAAGTTCCCCAACACATACCCACTGCAACTCTAATACCAGTTAAAATTTCTGGTAAAGAGTTAGGAAAAATTACATATCTAAGTATTTGTTTTTTAGATGCACCCAAAGAATGAGCTGCATGAATTTTTGAAAGCTGAGTCCCTGAAGCTCCTGCTCTTGCAGAAATGATCATTATAGATAATGAGACCATGAATAAAAGAAAAACTTTTCCAGTATTATCAATTCCAAGTACCGATATAATAAGAGGCGCCCAGGCAAGAGGCGGAACAGGTCTATACAATTCAATAAGTGGATCAAAAAAACCTTTAGCAAATCTATTTAAACCCATAAATAAACCAAGTGGTACTCCAATTAATATTCCAAAAATTAAACCTAAGAAAACTCTTAAAAAAGAATCCCAAATATGTCCGTAAGGAACTGGCACTTTAAACAAATTAAAATCACCTGTTACAATTTTAAGAACTCCACCTTTGAAGTTCTGTTTAACTATTCCATCTTTAGTGTGTACAGGATATTCACCTGGCAAAATATCTGCAATCCAATCTGGTAAAATGAAGCCTATCATTTTACTTATATCAACCATTTGTATCCACAGTAGAGGGATATCTTTATAACCAACACTAGGTTTTGACATTAAAATAAATTTTTTAAAAGTATCAGATGGTTTAGGCAACCATCTGCCCGAACCTTGTTCTGAACAGCTTGGACCGCTAGCAATTATTGTACCAGCTGGGAATAAGAGTATATCAATAAATCTTAGTCCTCCTTGAGCATTTTTTTGTGCATTTTCAAATTTTATAATTGCTGCTTGCATCTTATCCAATGCTTTTGGTGGATAGATACTTGCAAATTCAATTCTTCTAGCTATCTTAACAATGTTCTTTGCGTAATTTGAAGCTACTTCTTCGTTGTCATTTAAATCTTTTCTATAAGATTTAATTTCATTTTTTAATTCTTTTATCTTATTCTTAAATTGAGGGTTATGGTTTCTCAATTTGAAAAATTCATCACTAATCAAATTTAGCTCTTGTGCTGCAGCATGAAATTTTAAACCTCTATCTGTTGCGGGCACCAAAGGCACCTCTAAAGTATTTTCAATTGAACCTGAGCCTGCATCTACTTTAGTAATACCCCACCCACCTTCCTCATTTACAGCTTTTAGCCTTTCATTTAGTTCTTGTTCAGTTTCAAATGGATAATCAGGTTTTTGAAAATTTTCAATTAAAAGATTAATTTTTCCTGTGACATCGCTTATTTTTTGTTTAGTTTCATTTTCAAGTAAATCTTCATTTGTGAGTAATGGGATGAGTTGATTAGTCTTATTTATAAAATTTATAAGTTCTATTTTTTGTTCTCTATCTAATTCTTTAGAATTTTGAATTTCATTTTGGATTATCTTTAAATTTTTATTTTCTTTTTTTATTTGGGAAGTACTTTTAAATTCTCTCTCCTCTATTGGAAATTGATATTTTAATCCGAGCAAAGAATCATTTACTTTTGCAACTTGACAGAGCTCATTTGCAGATTTTGGATAAAAACCTTTTGCAATATCCCAAGAATAATAAAGCCAAATTAAAAGTAAAAAACTACTTCCAACAATGACCCAATGAGTACCACCTAACGCCCTTTCAGGATTTCCAAATACTGCATCAACTTTTTCAGTCTTTATTAATCTTCTTCCATAAAGAATACATCCAATTACGGCAAAAAAGATCAAAAAAGTTAATATTTGAGTTAACATTTAATTTTCTTTCCCCATTATTTCTTCTTCCATGTTCCAAATCATTTCAAGAATCTCCTCTCTTTTTTGAGAAAATTCCTTATTTTTTTTAATTTCTCTAAGGTCCTCTTTTAATCCCATCAAAGCAAAGGGAAGATTGTATTCTTTATGTATTCGACCAGGTCTTGGGGCCATAACATATAATCTTTCACCAAGTAACAAAGCCTCCTCAACAGAATGAGTGATTAAGATAATTGTTTTACCCGTTTCTTTCCAAATTTTTAATACCAAAGATTGCATCTTTTCTCTGGTTAATGCGTCAAGAGCACCTAAAGGCTCATCCATTAAAATCAAATCTGGATCATTTATTAGACATCTTGCAAGTGCAACTCTTTGCTGCATTCCACCAGACAATTGATAAGTAGGTGTATTTCCAAAACCTTTTAATCCAACAATATCTAGCCATTCATCAACTTTTTTCTGTGTCGATACTGGATCTTTTTTTTTCATTCTTAATCCAAAGTTGACATTTTCTGCAACAGTTAACCATTCAAACAAAGCTCCTTGCTGAAAGACCATACCTCTTTCTACTCCGGGGCCATCTATTTCTTTATTATTTAAAGTAATAACTCCAGAAGTTGGTTTAATAAATCCTGCTGTGATATTTAATAATGTTGTCTTTCCACAGCCGGAAGGACCAAGAACAGTGAGGAGCTCTCCTTTTTTAAGAGTAAAATTTAAATCTTTCAATGCGTGAACAGTTTCACCCTTTGGGGTCTTAAAAATCATATTAAGATTTTTAGAAACTAGATTACTCATATAGAAACTTTATATTTAATTTATAGTAAAAAAATAGGCACCAATTTATAAAAATTGGCGCCTATTTAAATTTAAAATACCTTTAAATTATAAAGGTAAGAAACTAGTGTCTACGTTTCCTTTTGGTGTTCCCATACCATCTAGGAACGCCTTAAGATTTCCACTTTCCATAGACTGTTTAGTTTCTTCTGGCGTAAGAAATTTAAAGCCACTTAAAGTATCTTTCATATCAGCAACTTTCATTTCAGAAGCTTTTGACATAGAATTCATATCAGCTTTACCAGCTTTATATCTAGCGTTAGCTTCATGAGTTACTTCAATAAAAGTTCTAAGCATTCCAGGATTTTCCTTCATAAACTTTGTAGTTACCGAAGTAATATCTATTCCTAAGATACCCGCATCTCTAGCTTCTTGAACTGTAAGTAATCTAGATCCAATTGCTGTAGCAGCTTTAATAGAGTTACCACCAAATAAGCATGCCATTACAACATCACCACTAACTAATGCAGCAGCTCCTTCTTCTGGATCCATTTGAATAATATCCATTTTTTTTCTGTCAGCTCCAACAACTTTCATACTTTCATCAAAAACGTATTCAGCCATTGTTCCAAGTGGAACAGCAACTTTTTTACCTTCTAATTCAGTAGCATTTGCTTTTGTAATACCTGAAGCATTTGAAGTAACACATGTCGTTCCTCCCATTCCATATTCCATAGCAATGTCTACCAATTTGATAGGTGCTTTAGATTTCACCGCATTAATGAAAGGCACTAAACCTTGTGAATAAGAGATATCAATATCACCTGCTAACATAGCATCTGTCATTGCCCCACCATTAGTGAAGTTAGTCCATTTAACTGGAACACCCAAAGCTTTTGCAAAATTTTTCTTCTGCATGTCTTCTAAATTTGGACTTGGCCATTCTAGAAAGTAAGCAACTCTGACTTCATTCGCAGCTGAATTAGCAGCTGAAATACTCAAATTAAGAGCCACAAAACATCCTAAAAGAAAACTAATTATTTTTTTCATTTATTCCTCTTTGTTAATTTAATTAAATTACACTTATTTAAATTCAATTTTGAATAGAAGTAAAACAAATTATATGACGTAGGAGCAACGTTAAATTTCAATTGTACAATTAAAAGTTGTAATGTATAAATAGTCCAAAATGAGTTTTAAGAAATTTGTAGTAAAGAAGCAAATTTAGTCTATGAATTTAAAAAAAAACAAAACTTTATTAAATTATGAGCTCCGAAAATAGAACAAATATTCCAAATTCTTTAAATGAGCATTGGATGCCATTTACATCTAATAAGGATTTTAAAAAAAACCCTAGATTAATTACAGAAGCAAAAGGTGTTTATTTAAAAACCCACCATGGTAAAACTCAAATCGATGCAAGTTCAGGATTATTTTGTAATCCTCTTGGACATGGAAGAAAAGAAATTACCGAGGCAGTTACAAAACAACTAGAAACTTTAGATTATGCTCAACCATTCCAACAAGGTTTTGGTGGTTCATTTGAATTAGCTACTAAAATTTCAAAACATACACCTGGTGATTTAAATAAAATATTTTACACAATTTGTGGATCAACAGCAGTTGAAACTGCTCTCAAAATTGCAATCGCATATCATAGAGCCAAAGGTCATGCAGAAAGATTTAGATTTGTAGGTAGAGAACGAGGATATCACGGAATGAATATTGGGTGTATTTCAGTCGGTGGAATGATTAATAATGTTAAAACATTTGCTAGTGTTTTAATGCCAGGCGTTCAACATATAAGCCATACTCATTTACCAGAACATAAATTTGTTAGTGGTCAACCTGAAACCGGTGATTATTTAGCGAATGATTTAGAAACTATATGTGCAAATTTTGGTGGTGAAAATATTGCAGCATGTATAGTTGAACCTATTGCTGGATCTACAGGAACATTAGTTCCTCCAAAAGGATATTTACAAAAATTAAGAGAAATTTGTGACAAGCATGGAATTCTATTAATTTTTGATGAAGTTATTACTGGCTGGGGAAGAACAGGATCAAAGTTTGCTGCACATGAGTTTGGAGTTACTCCAGATATAATGACAATGGCAAAAGCAACAACCAATGGAGTTGTTCCAATGGGCGTTGTTGCATGTAACGATTATATTTATGATGCAGTAATGGATTCTTCACCAATGGGTTCAGTTGAATTATTTCATGGTTACACTTATTCAGGAATTCCTGTTGCAGTTGCTGCTGCATTAGCAGTTCAAGAAATTTTTGAGAGAGAAGACATTTTCAATCGAGCAAAAGATTTATCACCTTATTTTCAAAAAGGTTTATTCTCTCTTCAAGATTTAGAATCTGTAGATAACATAAGAGGTTATGGAATGATGGGCGGAATAGATATGAAACTAAACACGAAACCTGGTAAGGCTGGATATGAAACTTTTAAGTCATGTTATGAAGCAGGTGTAAATTTTAAAGCAACAGGTGATTGTTTGATCATTGCTCCACAATTTATATGTGAAAAAAAACATATTGATGAGATTATTGATAAATTAAGAACAGGTATCACTAACTATCAAAAGAACCAAAAGAACTAGTTAGTTTATATTTTACATATCTATAATTAATATAGAGAGAGATAATGCGGATAGGCGTACCTAAAGAAATAAAACCTCAAGAAAATAGAATTGGGTTAACACCCGAAAGTGTTAAAACCTTAGTGTCTGAAGGTCACGAAGTATTAGTTGAAAATAATGGTGGGTTTGAAGCTGGTTTTGAAAATGATCAATACATTAAAGCTGGTGCAAAAATTATAGATAAAGCTGCTGATATTTTTAATGATTCAGAAATAATCGTTAAAGTAAAAGAACCCCAAAAAGTTGAAGTGGATATGATTAAAGAAAATCAAATAGTTTATACTTATCTTCATTTAGCAGCTGCAAAAGAACTTACTGAAGGATTAATTAAATCTAAAAGTATTAATATTGCTTATGAAACTGTTACAGATGATAATGGCAGACTTCCTTTACTTGCACCAATGAGTGCTGTAGCTGGTCGGATGTCAGTTCAAGCTGGAGCGCATTGTTTAGAAAAAAATCAAAAAGGTAGAGGAATTTTATTAGGTGGAGCACCAGGTGGTGAACCAGCAACTGTGTTGATACTTGGAGGTGGGGTGGTAGGAGAGAATGCAGCAATAATAGCTACTGGCATGAAAGCTAAAGTTCATATTGTTGATAAGTCTGAATTAAGATTAAAACAATTAGTTGCAATGTTTGGTGATAAAATTATCCCAGAACAAAGTGATAAAGTAGATTTGAATAAGTTAGTAGCAGATTCAGATTTAATAGTAGGAGGTGTTTTAATTCCTGGAGCAGAGGCTCCCAAATTAGTTTCTAAAGATATGCTTAAATTGATGAAAAGAGGATCTGTAATAGTGGATGTTGCTATAGATCAAGGTGGATGTGTTGAAACAAGTAAACCAACAACACATGGTGATCCAACTTATATAGTAGATGATGTAGTTCATTACTGTGTAGCAAATATGCCTGGCGGGGTCCCAAGAACTTCAACTTTGGCTCTTAATAAAGCAACTCTTCCTTACTTAGTAAAATTGGCAAATAAAGGATATCAGAAAGCTTTAACTGAAGACAAAAATTTTCTAGCAGGTCTCAATATTTTTAAAGGACAAGTAACATATAAAGCTGTTGCTGATGCTTTTAATTACGAATTTGCAAATCCCACTAAACTTTTATAGAAATTTATAATCAACTTATATAAAAATTTTATTGAGTTTTAAATGTATATTGTAACAGGATCAACAGGTTTAATAGGTTTTTCTACTTCAGAATATTTTTTAAAAAGAGGTATTAAAGTAATAGGAATTGATAATGATATGAGGTCATACTTTTTTGGAAAAAAAAGTTCAAATAAATGGAAAGAGAAAGAATTAAAGAAAAATAAACTATACTCACATTACACCACTGACATAAGAGATAGAATTAAGATTATAAATATTTTCAAAAGATATAAAAAAAAAATCAAGGCAATTATTCATACCGCTGCCCAACCATCACATGATTGGGCTATAAAAGAACCAATGACTGATTTTGATATAAATGCAAAAGGGACAATTAACTTATTAGAGGCTTTTAGAAAATTTTGTCCAAATGCTTCATTTATTTTTACATCGACTAATAAAGTTTATGGTGATGTGCCAAATTCTCTACCATTAGAAAATAAAAAATTAAGATATGAAATAAAAAAAAAACATAAATATTTTAAAAAAGGAATTGATGAAAATATGTCAATTGATCATAATACTCACTCTTTATTCGGAGCTTCAAAAACTTCTGCAGATTTATTTGTTCAAGAATATGGAAGATACTTTAATTTAAAAACAGTATGTTTTAGAGGTGGATGTCTTACCGGAGAAAATCACACAGGAACTCAACTTCACGGTTTTTTATCATTTTTGGTAAAATCAATTATTCAAGGAAAAAGATATTACGTTTTTGGTTATAAAGGAAAACAAGTAAGAGATAACATTCATAGTTTAGATGTTGTTAGTGCATTTCATGAGTTTATTAAAAGACCAAAACTAGGAGGAAAAGTTTACAATTTGGGAGGTGGAAGAAATAATAGTTGTTCAATTCTCGAGGCAATCAGGATGATAGAGAAAATTAGCAATAAAAAAAGTAAATATACAATTCTACAAAAAAATAGACTAGGTGATCATAAATGGTGGATATCTAATAACTCCAAGTTTATTAAAGATTATCCAAATTGGAAAATTAAAATACCTTTAAAAAAATCACTTGAGCAAATGATTAAATTTGAACTAAAAAATAAAAAGAATGCATAAAAAATTACCATTAAGCTCCAAAGTGATTGTAATTGGTGGAGGTGTGGTTGGTTGCTCTGTAGCTTATCACTTAGCTAAATTTGGTTGGAAAGATACAATCCTTTTAGAAAGAGATCAGTTAACATCAGGAACAACATGGCATGCAGCAGGATTGGTTAGTCAATTAGGTCCAACAGCTGCAATAACCAAGATAAGAAAATATACGCTAGATTTATATAAAAAACTTGAAAAAGAAGTCGATCATTCTGCAGGCTTAAGATTAAACGGAGCACTTTCTATCGCCCAAAACAAAGGAAGATGGCAAGAACTTCAAAGACAAGCAACTACTGCACAACTTTATGATGTTGATGTAAGAATTTTAGATAAAAATCAAATTAAAAAAGATTATCCAATTATCAATACTGATGAAGTTATTGGTGGAATTTTAATGCCTGGAGATGGTGCTGCTGACCCATCAGGTGTTACTCATATGTTAGCTAAAGCTGCAAGAAAAGAGGGAGCACAAATTTTTGAAAAATCTCCGGTAGATGAAATTTTAACTAAGAATGGAAAAATCTCAGGAGTAAAAGTTAATGGGCAAGAAATTAAATGTGAATATATTGTTTTAGCCTCTGGAATGTGGTCAAGACAAATTGGAGAAAAAGCTGGAGTGAGCATCCCACTTTATCCTGCTGAACATTTTTATATTATTACTGAACCAATAGAAAATTTGTCTAAAACATTACCTGTAATTAGAGACTTTGATAATCGAACTTATATAAAAGAGGATGCGGGCAAAATATTAGTTGGTATTTTTGAAGGAAATTCTATTCCTGCTTGGGATAAGACAAACAATGTACCAGAAGATTTTTCTTTCGGCGAATTTCAAGAAAATTTTGAACATTTTGAACCCTATTTATCCTCTGCAATTAAAAGATTTCCAGTTTTAGAGTCAGCTGGTATTAGAAAGTTTTTTTCAGGACCAGAGTCTTTTACACCTGACACAAATACATTATTAGGAGAAGTGCCCGAAGTTAAAAACTTTTTTGTATGCTGTGGATTAAATAGTATTGGGATTGGAAGTGGAGGAGGTGTTGGTAAAGTTACAGCAGAATGGTTGATTAACGGTCATGTTAATGAAGATATTTTTAGCTACGATATAAAAAGATTTCAAAAATTTCATTCAGAGTTGGGGTTTATTAAAAAAAGGATTACAGAGACCTTAGGGGATTTATATGGAATGCATTGGCCATTCAAACAACATAAAACCTCTAGAAATATTAAAACTTTACCACATCATGATAATCTAAAAAGTTTTGGTGCATGTTTTGGTGTTTCAGGTGGATATGAAAGACCTATGTGGTTTGCTCTAGATGGAGAAAAAGCTGAGTATGAATATAGTTATAATTATCAAAGCTGGTATCCATCTGCTGAATATGAAACAAATAATACAATTAAAAATGTTGGTCTGTTTGACTTAACTCCTTTTTCTAAGTTTGAAATAAAATCTGATAAAGCACATCAAGAACTGCAGAAAATTTGTACTGCAAATATCAAAAATGAGCCTGGTAAATGTGTTTATACACATATGTTAAATTCTGATGGTGGAATAGAGACTGATTTAACAGTTATATGTGTTGATAAAAATCATTTTAGAATAATCAGTTCTGCAGCAACAAGAGAGAGAGATAAATTTCATATTAACAAACATCTTTCAAAAAATATTGAATTAAAAGATATTACCGATGATTTATGTGTGTTTGGTTTGTTTGGTCCAAAAAGTAGAGATTTACTTAAAACTTTAAGTGAAGATAATTTTGAAAATGATCAATTTAGATTTGGATTTGCAAAGTTTATTACAATTGATGGAGTTAAAATCTGGACACAAAGATTATCTTATGTAGGTGAATTAGGCTTCGAGCTATATGTAGATCTAAAAGATGCAAAAAAAATATACGAACTACTTATAGAAAAAGGTAAAGATTTTAATCTTTCTAACTGTGGAATGCATGCAATGGATATTATGCGAATGGAAAGTGGATTTTTACATTGGGGACATGATATTTCACCTGAAGAGAACCAGTATCAAGCAGGTTTAGCTTTTACTATTAGCAATAAAAAAGATGTAAATTTTATAGGTAAACAAGCTTTAGATAAAATTAAACAAAAAAAAGTTAAAACTAGATTTTCAATGTTTACTTTAAAAGAAAGTGAACCAGGAAAACCATTATTACTCCATGATGAACCTATCTATATTGATGATAAAATTATAGGAAGATCAACATCTGGAAACTATTCATTTAATTTTAAAAAGAATTTAGTATTTGGATATATTAATAATGATTTTTCTAATGAGGAACTTCAAAATAAAAATTTATTTATTGAGGTAGAAAAAAAGAAATATCCAATAGAATTAATCAGTAAACCTTTAAAACAAACAAATTTTAAAAATGATTAAACTTTATTTTTTAAAAGAAAAACAAATATAAAACCAGTTATATACATAATTAAAGCATATGCAGCTGTTGGAGTTATGTAGACTATATTTGTGCCAAATATTTGTGTAGAAACAAATATCGCTAAAGTACCATTTTGTAGACCACATTCTAAAGCAATACATTTTTGTTGTTTTATTCCTGAGGCAAAAATTTTACCAAGATAATAAGCCACAATCATCATTGTTATATTTAGAATTAAAGCAATGAAACCTGCTTGCATTAGAAAATCTATAAAATTTTCTCTTTCCTCATAAAATGCAGCTATAAAAAAAATGATAAATAATACCAAATTAAGTTTTTCAAATATCCTAATTTTTGAATTTACAAAATTTTCAGCAAATTTTCTTATAATCATTCCTAAGGCCACTGGCACTGTTACAACTAAAAACATTTTTAGTGCTATACCAGTCATTGAAATATTTTCTGAGATATTTGTAATTCCAAATAAATCAGCTGATGTAAAAATTATAAGAGGAACTGTGATAATAGAAATTAAACTAATTATAGCTGTTAAAGTAATAGATAAAGCGACATCTCCATTGGCAAATTTCGTTAATATATTTGATGTAACTCCACCCGGTGCAGCAGCAATAATCATAACTCCAATAGCAATTTCAGGCGGTGTTTTTAAGATAATAATTAATAAGTAAGCAACTAATGGAAGAATTATTAATTGAGAAAAAAAACCTACAAAAAAATCTTTTGGAGTTTTTAATACTCTCATAAAATTTTCAATTTTTAAACCTAAACCCAAACCCAACATTATTAATGCGAGTATGATAGGTGCTATTTTCGTTACTACTTCCATCGACCCCTTATATGAAATAAATAATTTTTAAGTTAATTAAATGTAATCAAAAAAAGCAACAGTTTTGTTGCATGGTAGCTATGCAATATAATGAAAAAAATTGAAAAAAAAAAGAATTTTATGAAATTGTCAATAGATTTAGAACTTTTCTAATGAATTTAGCTTTATTTTTAAAAATTAATTTTTGATATGGAATAACTCTTCGAACATTAAAACCTGTTAAAATATATTGTTTTTTTTCATTTAATTTTAAATAATCATTTTTGATCAAAAATTTACATTTTCTAATTACTGTTGCTCGAGGTATTCCAGTCATATCAGAAACAGACATCGCGCTAACACCGCTACTTTTAGCTTTATCACCTCTTATCATCTCTTCGTTAAATGTATTATAATCACCTGTGAATAGTTCTCTTTGAAAATCCATATACTGATGTGATTGATTGGAGCCGTTCCTTTTATTTAAGGCTGCTTTATAATTAAAAGCTTGGTTCATACAAACTGTTCCCCAAACGTGAAATGTTGTTAAGTCTTCAAACATATCATGATATCCAATAATCATTGGAATTTGCATCCTATAAAACCATCTCCAACAAATAGAGAAATTTTTCTTTAACACATTTTCAATCATTTTTACTTCAAGTTTTTTGGAGTAAAGTTTTTCTTTAGTAAGTATTTCTGAGATTTTCAAAATATAACCAGCTGTATATTTCATTTGGTTTTCAGGTTTAATAAAAGTAAATGATCTACGATCAATTATAATTTGTTTTTTCTGCCTTTTAAGCACTCCTAATTTTTCAAGTTCTAAAACTTTTCTTCTTACAGTTTCTTTTGGTAATTGAAGTTTTTCACATAACTCTGTGATACTAAATTTATCTATTTGAAGAAAATTTTTTGAATAATATTGCTCATATGATAATTTAATATTCATCTGATCATAAAATTGCAAAGTTTTTTCAACCAGTGAAATGATAATCATATATTTATAGTGATCCTTGAAAGCTTGATAAACTGCATTCATCCATCTCCACTGATGATTGATCCAATCTTTTCCTAATTGATCATAGTTGGCCATCATATGATCATAAACTTGCTCATCGTTTAGAACTTTTGAAAAATCTATTTGTTGCAAACTCATAATTGTATAAATAGGATTTGAAACCCATAATGGACATGTGTCAACCCTATTCTGACCCAGTATGAACTTTAACTAAATTGTTAAGTATCTATTTAGTTGGTTAAATGTAATTATGAGCAATAAAGGCTTTGCAGATAATCAAACTAGTATCGAGACCCCAAATGATATTGGAGTTGCTGAAAAGCCTTTAACCAATAAAACTACATCTGGTAGAGTGGATATAAATGTTCTTAAATCAAAACTTCAAGAAATAGAGGGTAAGGAGTTTAAAAAGAATACAATTATTCTATCAATTCTAATTTTAGCATTAGGAGTCCTAGGTATTTACCTATCTTTATAAAGATAATTGCAAATAATTAATTTACATGATTTAATTGGCTAATGAAAAACATTAATTTAAGCGTAAAAGAAAAACTAATTGCAAAATATTTAGTAAAAGATCAGCCCGAATATAAAACGAAAAGTACTAATATAAACGTTTTATTAAATAGAATTCAATTAAATAAAAAAAATGAATCTCGAAAAAAAATCTTTTTTTCAGCAGTAGCTTCTACAGGATTATTGTTATTCGGCTTTATTATTTTTTAAATAAGTCATAAAATATTAAAAAATTCAAATTTTAAGTATTTAATTCATATTGAATCAAAAAATTAAACTATTATAAATCAATTCAATAAAAGGCGGGGTAGCTCAGTTGGTTAGAGCGCGGGACTCATAAGCCCGAGGTCAGTGGTTCGATCCCACTTCCCGCTACCAATCAATTAACATTTTTTAGCTTATATTTTTTAACAAATTCTTTTAATGAAATAGCCTGCTGGTCTTTATTAGAGACTATAGGTTTTTTTATTGGCCATTTTATTTTTAAATCTTTATCTTTGTAATTTATTGCTGTTTCACTTTTAGCATTCCTATATTTTGTACAGCTATAAATTACATAAGTTTGATTTTCTAATGCACAAAAACCGTGTGCAAAACCAGCAGGTACAAAAAGTGATTTAGAATTTCTTTCACTTAAAATTATTGAAAAATGTTTTCCAAAGGTCCTAGAATTTCTTCTTAAGTCTACACAAACATCATAAATCTTACCTTTCAAAACCGATACAAATTTTCCTTGAGGATTAGTGGTTTGCAAGTGCAAACCTCTTAAAACATTTTTTTTTGAAAAAGACATAACTAAAAATGGAAATTTTGATTTAATCTTTTCTTCTAAAAGAATTTCTTTAAAGTATCCTCTATTATCTTTATGCATCAAATTTGTAAATATTTTTAAACCTTTAAAATTTGTTTTTTTAATCATTTTTTCAATACCGATATAAAATGATGTTTTTTATGAAGTATAAAATTAAACAAACCCACGTGTTGTTGAAAGTTATTTTCAAAATAATTTTCTTTTAATTTTGTTTTTTTTACAGTTTTTTTCCAAGAGGATATATCAAAATATTTTTTTGGTATTGTTACACCATAAGCAAAATTTGCATAGAAATCTACAAACCTTAATAATTGTCTAGAAAAAAATCCATGTTCAAAATGATCTTTTATAATTATAGCATTAGAATTTTGTGATAATTTTTTTAGTACAAGGTAAGACTTGTCTACCCCCATATGGTGAAGAACATCAACCAATATAACCACATCGGATTTAAATTTTTTTAAATTATTAAAATTTTTATATTTAAAATATTGAAGTTTTTTATATTTATAATTTCCGTCAAATACGTCTAGTCCAATAATTTTTTTTATAAATTTCTTATGCTGGATTTTTTTTGAAATTTCCATTGATCCACATCCAAAATCTAGAACAGTAATTTTTTTTTTTTTATTCTTTGCTTCTCTCTGAATCAGCGATCCTACTCTATTAGATATGCTAGCTAATCTATCACCTTTAGAAATTTTTCTAATAAAGTCGGAAATAAAGATTAAAATTTTTTTATGTTCATATTTGTTAAATCTTATCATATTGTATTTTTTTATGAAAATTTTATTATTTATTATTACTTATAAAGCATCTTACAGAATTAAAAAGGTTATAAATGAAATACCTTTTAAATTCTTTAGAAAATTTAATTATAAAATTTTAATAAGCGATGATTTCTCAAACGATAATACTAAAAAATATATTCAGATTATAAAAAAAAAACATAAAAGAGTAATTTTAAATTTTAATTCCAAAAATGTTGGGTATGGAGCAAATATCAAAAAATGCATGTCATATGCTTATAAACACAAATATGATTATGCCGCAATGATCCATGGGGATAATCAATATAGTCCTAAATACTTGAATAAAATGTTTGATAAAATAATAAAAAATAAATGTATTTCAGTCACAGGTTCGAGGATGAAGATAAAGAAAAACGCAATTAAGGGCGGTATGCCATTTTATAAATTTTTAGGAAATATTGTATTAACTAAAATATTTAATTTATTCTATGACACAAATTTCACTGATTGTCATACTGGATATTGGATTTATGATTTAAAAAAAATTAAAAAAAAATGGTTAAAACAGTTTGATAATGGATTTCTTTTTGATTTAGATATGAGAACTAAATTGGTTAAAGAAAAACAACAAATAAAAGAAATTCCTATATTTACCAGGTATGGATCTGAAAGATCATCCATTCATTTAAAATATGCTCTTGGTTTTTTTATTAAAACAATACTGGGTAAAATAAAAAGTTAATTACTTAATTTGGTATTTTTATAAAAAAATAGATTTATACATACAATCGAGATAGTTAGAAAATTATTAAAGTAACCAAACAGACCATAAGGAAATTCCCATGGTTGAATATCATATATTAATGAAAATATTCTTAAAATGAAAAAAAAGTAAAATATAAATAAAATATTTATTTTACAAATGCCTTTATCAAAATTCTTTACCGAAAAAATCAAAAGAGGAACTAAAAGCACATAATCATGAATTTGATGTGGCATAAATGCTAAAGCAGATAAACACAAGATGGTTAGTTTATATAGATTATCATTTAAGTGTTTAATATAAATAATTACAAAAAAATTTAATATTATTGGAATAATAAGAGCAAATATTGGAGGAAAGTTGTTTATATTTTTTAGTAAAGAAAAAATTGTTACTGGAAATGCCTTTCCCTCATCCCAAAATAAAAGTAATTGAATAGGTTGAAATAAATTTTTTATAAGATTTGTATCCGTTAACAAACAATAGATTAACCATCCAACAATACATGGGATAGCAGATAGGATTATATTTTTAATTTTACTGAGTGAAAGAAAATATAGAAATAAAACATAACCAATATTAAATTTAAAAAAACTTATTCCAGAAAATATTATTGATAATTTTGAATTACTTATAAATGGCAGAATTAAAAAAATAAGCGCCAATAATGTTTGCTGACCATATCCAATATGGATTCTAAACACAGTGCTTATTAAAAATAAATTTGTTATTAGCAATGTTTGAAATTTTGGAATTTCAAATTTTTTACATAATAGCAGGGGTATCAACAATGCTAAAATTATATTTAATATACTCCAAACTAATTTAGCATTATCCCATCCCATGTATGTAAAAGGAATTAGAATAACAAATAATCCTTGAGCATATACTCCATTTTGATCATACATGATCTTATCATCAGGCCCATCATCATGATTGCCATCTAAAATATATTCATAATGGTTCACACCCTCAGCAACTAATTTTGATGGAGAAAAATGAAAGTCAAAACTTATTAATTGCGCTTGATAAAAAGCTCTACCTAGCGATGCAATAGATATAAGAGTAAAAAAAAAAAATATGATTATTTTATATTTTTCAAAAAAATTATAAAACGATTTAATCATTAAGTAATTAATTTTTTTAAATAACTTGAATAATTACAATTTCCATAAAACTTTATTGATTTTTTAATTTCTTTTACACCAATCCATTTATTTAAATAGGCAATTTCCTCTAAACACGCAATTTTTAAACCTTGTCTATCTTCGATAGCTTGAACAAAAGCAGTAGTTTTATAAAAATCTTCTATTGATCCTGTATCTAGCCAAGCACCTCCTCTTCCAATAAAATCAGCACTTAATTTATTACCTTTTTTATAATTATTTAAAAGATCAATTATCTCAACTTCACCTCTCTTCGAAGGTTTTAGTTTTTTTGCATAATCAACAACTTTATTATCAAAAAAATATAATCCAGTTACAGCAAAATTGGATACAAACTTTTTAGGCTTTTCAACTATCTTTATAATTTTGTTTTTTTTATCAATTTTTGCTACTCCATAAAGTTCAGGTTTTTGAACATTATGAAGGAGTACTGTTGCTCCAGAACTTAATTTTGCACATTTAAGAAGTTTCTGAGTAAAATTTTGACCATAAAAAAAATTATCACCTAAAATCATAGCTACATTGTCTTTACCAATAAATTTTTTTCCTATAACAAATGCATCAGGCAAACCTCTTGGCTTGTCTTGTTCTAAATAAGTGATTTTTAAACCAAGATTTTCTCCATTAGGTAATAATTTTTTGTATTGGCCAAGCTGTCCTTTGTTAACAATGATTAAAATATTTTTAATCTTAGCTAACATTAATATTGATAAAGGATAAAAAATTAATGGTTTATCATAAATAGGGAGAAGTTGTTTATTAACAGCTTTAGTTAAAGGACTCATTCTTGTTCCTATTCCACCTGCTAAGATAATTCCTTTTTTAATCATTTTTTGCCTAACCTTTTGATAATATCTTTTTTTGATAATGATTTATAGTAACTTTTATTATTATTGTACCAATCGAAAGTTAGCTTTATACCCTTTTTAAAATTTGTTTTTGGATACCATCCTAAATTTTTTTTAATCTTATTACTGTTAAGAGCATATCTTATATCATGACCTGGACGATCTTTTACAAAAGCAATTTTTACTTTTTTACCGATTTTAATAATTTGCTTGGACACTGTTATTAATTTTCTACAAACTTCAAGGTTATTTAAATTTTTGTTAGAACCAATATTATAAAATTCACCAACTTTGCCTTTTTGATAAACTTTAATTAAAGCTTCACAATGATCTTTTACATAGATCCATTCTCTTGAATTTTTTCCTTTTCCATAAATAGGTAAAGGTTTGTTATTAAGTATATTATAAATAAGTTTTGGGATTAGTTTTTCTGGATGTTGTTTTGGTCCATAATTATTTGAGCAATTAGTCACAATCGCAGGAATTTTATAAGTTCTAACATATGAACTTACTAAATGATCTGATGCAGCCTTACTCGCAGCATAGGGTGAGCTTGGTTGATATGGATAACTTTCTGAAGATCGGCCAGTTAATATATCTCCATAAACTTCATCTGTAGAAATATGAATAAACCGAGATTTATATTTTTTTGAGTAAATCTTAAAACTTTCTAACAAGTTGTATACACCAACAATGTTACTATTAATGAAATTTTCAGGATTATCTATAGATCGATCAACATGTGTCTCCGCAGCTAAATTAAATATACAGTTTGGTTTATATTCAAAAAGAATTTTTTTTATTCTCTTATCTTTAATATCATATTTGATAAATCTATAATTCTTTGAGTTTTTAAATTCTTTATTATTATAGAAATTTGATGAATAAGTGACTTTATCAATATTTAATACCTTGTAATTTTTTTTTATTAAAAGTTCCACTAGATTACTACCTATAAAACCCAAACCACCTGTAACTATTATTTTTTTCATTGGCTAAATTATTTTTTTACATTAGTAAAAAGTATTAGTATAGTTGAATACACATATCATATGTCAATATCTAGGCAAACTTTATCAGCAGTTATAGTAACTTTTAAAAGCGATCAAGTAATTCACGACTGCATTCAGTCAATTTCTGATCAGATAAAAATAATTGTTGTTGATAACTCTAATGATAGAAAATTTAAAGAAAATTTAGAAAAGAAATATAAAAATGTTGAGTGCATTTTATCTTCAAACAATTTAGGTATGGGATCGGGAAATAATCTAGGACTAAAGCATGTAAAAACAGATTATGCCATAATTTTAAATCCAGATGTGATTTTAAAAAAAGATACTATTGAGGAAATTATAAATTGCTCTAACCAAATAGAGTCTTTTGTAATTCTAGCCCCAATATCAACTGATCCAAAATACCCTAATTATAAAACTAAAAAAAATATAGATGATATTGATTATAATTTACCTTTCAAAGTAGAGAGTGTTGATGGATTTGCAATGGTTTTAAATTTAAAAAGAATCAATAAAATTGAAAGTTTCAAAAATTATAATTTTTTTGATGAAAAAATTTTTATGTATTTAGAAAATGATGATTTCTGCATGAGATTAATTAACGAAAAAGAAAATATATTTGTTGTGCCAAAAGCAAAAATAAAACATCTAGGTGCTAAAGCCGTAGACGATAAATATTTTCACGAAATAGAACTTTCGAGAAACTGGCATTGGATGTGGTCAAAATTCTATTTTAATAAAAAACATAATGGATTTTTTATTGCTTTTTTTAGTGTCTTTCCAAATTTCTTTTCAGCAGTTTTAAAATTTATATTTTATTTCTTAGTAAATAAAAAAAATAAAAAAGAAATTTATCTACATAGAATTTTAGGATTTATTAGTTCTTTATTAGGTAAAAAATCTTCTTACAGAGCAAAAATAGAATTTTAATGTCCTGGAAATTCAATTAGATTCTCAACTAAATATTTTTTTTTTAAAAGATTTTGACATCCACCTAAATCAAATAAATTTATTACAAAAATAAATGCTGCTACTTTACCTTTTGATATTTCAATAAGTTTTGCTGCAGCTTCCGCAGTGCCTCCTGTTGCAATCAAATCATCAATTATTAAAACTGTATCTTTTTCTTTAAGAGAGTCTTTATGTATTTCAATTGTTGCAGTTCCATATTCAAGCTCAAAATCTACTGAATGAACATCAGCAGGTAATTTATTTTTTTTTCTAAGCATGATCAAAGGTTTTTTTAAGATATAGGACACCGCAGAGGCAAATACGAACCCTCTAGACTCGATTGCAGCTATTTTATCAAATTCAAATTTCTTAGACTTCTCCACAATTTGATTAATCGTTTCAGAAAAAGCTTTTTCGTCTTTAATAAGAGTTGTAATATCTCTAAATAAGATGCCTTCTTTTGGATAATCAGGAATAGACCTAATAAAATCTTTTAAATTCATAATAGTTATTTATAAAAGTATAATTAAATAATTTTTTAAACATGACAATAAGTAAATTAGCTATAATTGGTGGGAGTGGTCTTTATGACGTTGAAGAATTTAAAAATAGAGAATTATTAGATTTAGATACACCTTGGGGAAAACCATCAGATCAAATTTTAAAAACAAATTATAATAACAAAGAAGTTTATTTTTTACCAAGGCACGGAAGAGGGCATTATATTTCCCCATCAAAGATTAATTTTAGAGCAAACATAGATGCACTTAAGCAACTAGGGGTTACTGACATCGTCTCAGTCTCAGCAGTAGGTTCTTTGAAAGAAAATTTACCACCAGGAAAGTTTGTTATTGTAGATCAATTTATCGATAGAACCTTTGCTAGAGAAAAAACTTTTTTTGATGATGAAATTGTGGCTCATGTTTCTATGGCTCATCCCACATCTAATGGTTTGATGAATGCATGTGAAGAAGCGATTAAAAAAGAAAAAATTGAATATCAAAGAAATGGTACATACGTTGTGATGGAAGGACCTCAATTTTCAACTTTAGCTGAGTCAAATCTATATAGATCTTGGAAGGCAGATGTAATTGGAATGACCAATATGCCAGAGGCAAAATTAGCAAGAGAAGCGGAAATTAGATATGCATCCGTTTCCATGGTTACTGATTATGATTGTTGGCACCCTGATCATGAGAATGTTGATGTTCAACAAGTAATAAAAGTTTTATTAGGAAATGCTGCTAAAGCAAAAAATATGATTAAAAACTTAATAGAAAACTTTGAAAACCATATTGATCCTAAAGACCCAACAAATAATTGTTTAGATGTAGCTATCATTACTGCACCAGAAAAAAGGACTAAAAAAACTATGAAAAAACTTAAAAACATTGCTGGTCGAGTTTTAAATTAATGAGAATTAAAGGTAAAGAATATCGCACTATTTGGTTTGAAAATAATTTTGTTAAAATTATTGATCAAACAAAACTCCCACATCTGTTTGTTATAAAAAATCTTAAATCAATTGAGGATGCAATAAATTCAATTAAAAAAATGGAAGTTAGAGGAGCACCATTGATAGGCGCTACTGCAGCTTATGGATTGGTTTTAGCTATAATTGAAAATGATGATCAATCGTTTTTAAAGAAATCTGCAGAAGATTTAATTAGTTCAAGGCCAACAGCAATAAATTTAAAGTGGGCTGTTGATAGAATGATGAATAAATTATCAGGTGTTAATAGTGATAAGATCTTAGAAATAGCTATTAACGAGGCAAAAGAAATTTGTGAAGAAGATATTAAATTTTGTGAAAATATAGGAATAAATGGTCTTAAAATTATTGAAGAAATCTATAATAAAAAAAGAGATACAGTAAATATCTTAACTCATTGTAATGCAGGATGGCTTGCAACAATTAATTGGGGAACAGCAACATCGCCAATATATCATGCACATAAAAAAGGTATCCCAGTTCATGTGTGGGCAGACGAAACTAGACCAAGAAATCAAGGAGCAAATCTTACTTCGTATGAATTAAATGAAGAAGGGATAAAAAATACTATAATCGCAGATAATACAGGCGGCATATTAATGCAAAGAGGGGAAGTTGATATGTGCATTGTTGGAACAGACAGAACTTTAGCCAATGGAGATGTTTGTAATAAAGTTGGAACTTATCTTAAAGCACTAGCAGCTCATGATAATAAGATTCCTTTTTATGTTGCATTACCAAGTTCAACAATTGATTGGAATATAAAAAATCATAAAGATATTCCGATTGAAGAGAGAAATTCAGAGGAATTATCTCATGTGGAAGGTTTAGATGAAAAAGGAGATATTAAGAAAATACAAATTTATCCAAAAAAAAGTAAAGCTATGAATTTAGCTTTTGATGTGACTCCAGCAAAATATGTTACGGGATTAATTACCGAAAAAGGTGTATGTGAAGCATCAGAAAAAGGACTTAAAGAATTATTTAAATGAAGAATTTAGATCAAAGAAATCAGATTATTGAGTATTCGTTAAAATTAAATTCTACAAATCTTTCACCTCTAAGATCAGGCAATATATCATTAAGGGGAATAGAAGATGATATAGAAGGATACTTAATTACTCCATCAGGAAAAAAATATGAAACACTAAAACCTGAAGATATTGTTTTTATGGGTTTAAATGAAGAAAAAGAAAAAAACTCCACGAACAAACCCTCATCTGAATGGAGATTTCATCGAGATATTTATGTAAATAAAAAAGAAGCACATGCCATTGTTCACGCTCATTCTCTACACGCAACAGCTGTATCTTCACATGGAAAAACTATTCCACCATTTCATTATATGATTGCTCTTGCAGGAGGAGATGACATTAAATGTGCTGAATACGCTACTTTTGGAACAGAGGAATTATCTAAAAATGTTATCAAAGCTTTAGAAAATAGATCTGCTTGTTTAATGTCTAATCACGGGCAGGTTGCTTTTGGAAAAAATCTTGATGATGCATTTGAACTAGCACAAGAGATAGAAAATATTTGTCATCAATACACTATTGCTTTAAAATTAGGACAACCTAAGATTCTTTCATTTGAAGAAATGAAAAAAGTTTTAGATAAGGCTAAAAATTATAAAAAAGAATAAGATGATTAAAGTTGGGGAGCATATTACATTAGATATTATAGGTACTACAAAAGAGTACGATCCTTCAGTTTTTGAAAAAGTTATAAATAAAATAGCTAAAGCCGCTAATGTAACTATTTTAAATGTCTCAAAATATAAATTTGAGCCACAGGGATTTACAATTTTAGCTTTATTAGCCGAAAGTCATATAAGTTTCCATACATTCCCTGAAAAAGGGATTATAAGTTTTGATTTTTTTACCTGCGGGAAAATAAGCCCATCTGTAGCAATTGATATAGTTAAAAAAGAATTTGAACATAAGCGTATAGTTAGAAAAGAATTTAACAGAGATACCAGATCTCTTTATCACGATATTTATAGCTCACCTGGATTACAAAAATCATATGTTGTAAATGAAGTTTTAGAGGATTTTAAATCAAAAGTTGGTCAACACATTGAAATTTTAGAATTAGAACAATTTGGAAAATCTTTGTTTATTGACGGAGAAATTCAAGTAGCAGCATCAGATGAACATTTGTACAGTTCCACTTTTGTCGGCGCAGGTTTGAAACTTAATAAGAATAATGAGAGAGCAGCAATAATTGGTGGCGGAGATGGTGGTGTTGCAAGAGAATGTATTTCGAAAAAGTTTAATTTTATAGATTGGTATGAATTAGATCCAGAAGTTGTGGAGGTTTGTAATAAACATTTAGGTAATATTGGAAAAAAATCTACAGAAAAAAATTCAGTTAAGTGTGTATGGGGTGATGCTTTCAAAAGTATTAAGTCAGTAAGCGAAGATACATATGATCATATTTTTGTTGATCTAAATGATGACCAGTTTTGTATTGATCTTGCTGCTAAAAATATGGACTCTTTAGTTAGAATACTCAAACCTAAAGGAGTTATTACAGCTCAGGTTGGAAGTCAGGATAAAAAACCTCTTCAAGTTGAAAATTGGCTAAATGTATTTCATCATTATTTTGGAAACACTAATTTATCAAGAGTTTATGTACCCAGTTTTGACTGTTCCTGGAATTTTTCCTCATCAATAAACCATTAATTTTTTCTTTTTAATATCCTGAAATTGTGAAATACTATTTTTTTATTAAAGGAGATAACAATGAATATATTCAAAAAAACTATTTTTTCAGTTTTATTTTCTCTATTGGTAATAGGAAATGTAAGTGCTGATAAAATAAAAATTGGAACAGAGGGTGCTTATCCTCCATGGAACTCAAAGAATGAGGCAGGTAAGTTAATAGGATTTGAAGTTGAATTAGCCTGGTCACTTTGCAGATATATGGGAAAACAATGTACAATTGTTGAGCAAGATTGGGATGGAATGATACCAGCTTTAATCATGAGAAAATTTGATGCAATAATGGCGGGGATGTCAATTACTGCAGAAAGACAAAAAGCAATAAGTTTCTCTCAAGGTTACGCAGATGAAGTTGCATCTTTAGCTGTCATGAAAGGATCAAGCCTTGAAGGATTAGATACTCCAGCAGGAATCAATCTAACCAAACCTAATGCTGCAGCTAAAAAAGCATTAAAAACTCTTACAGCTGCTTTAGCTGGAAAAACAGTTTGTGTACAAACTGCTACAATCCATCAAAACTTTTTAGACTCAGGTGACGTTGGAAGTGTAAATGTAAGAACTTATAAAACACAAGATGAAGTAAACTTAGATTTGGCATCTGGTAGATGTGATGCCGCATTAGCTGCTGCGGTTGCTTTTAGTGATTATGCTGAAAAATCTGGTAAGCCAGTAGTTCTAACTGGACCAACTTTTTCAGGTGGTGCATTTGGTAATGGTGTTGGAGTTGGTATTAGAAAAGATGATACAGAACTGTTAAATGCATTTAATAAAGCAATTGATAAAGCGAGAAAAAACGGAGACATTAGTAGAATTGCTACTAAGTGGTTTGGTTTCGACGCTTCTATGTAATTAAATTTTAGATTTGGCGACTATAATGTATAGTCGCCAATCTGTATGGAACTTCTAGCATTTGGAGATACTGGTTGGGGTGATGAGTTATTTCGAGCTACCCTAATGACAATTGCTGTATCAATTACAGCAATGTTTATTGGATTTTTTTTTGCGTTAATATTTACACCATTAAAATTATCTAAAATAAGGTTTTTAAATTTTATAGCCAATTCTTACACTACAATAATTAGAGGTGTCCCAGAACTTTTGGTAATTTACCTTTTCTTTTTTGGGGGAACTGGTGCAGTTATGTTTGTTGCCTCAATATTTGGTTACAATGAATATATTGAAATAAACGCATTCATTACAGGTGCTTTTGCTATTGGGATTATTTCTGGAGCTTATTCAACTGAAGTGTTTAGAGGGGCAATCCAATCAATTGACAAAGGTCAGTTTGAAGCTGCCAGCGTTCTTGGACTTAATAAATTTGGAAAATTTTTCAAAATTATTTTACCTCAAACATTAAGATTAGCTATTCCAAATCTAAGTAATGTTTGGCAAATTACACTTAAAGATACTTCCTTAATTTCAGTAACAGGTCTAGTCGAAATAATGAGACAATCTTATATTGCTGCAGGGTCTACAAGAGACCCTTTGTTCTTCTATTCTTTTGCAGCTGTATTGTATTTATTGTTAACTTTCTTAAGTATGAAATTAATAAATAAATTAGAAGTAAGATATAGTAGGGGTTTTTGATGGACTTTGAGTTAATGGCAAATAGTTTCCCAAAACTTTTGAATGCTACAGTCATAACTTTAAAACTTTTGACGGTATCACTAATTATTGGATTATTTATTGGCTTATTTTTTGCGATCTTACGTTTAAATAAAAATATTTTTATTAATAAATTTGCTTATGGCTATTCATATGTATTTAGAGGGACACCTTTATTGGTTCAAATATTCATTATCTATTTTGGATTAGGTCAAATAGAGTATTTAAGATCTACATTTTTATGGCTGGTATTAAAAGAACCTTACTGGTGTGCTATAATTGCTTTTGCATTGAATACAGGCGCGTATACATCTGAAATATTACGATCTGCATTTCAAACAATTAAACCAGGAATGATAGAAGCAGGAAAGAGCTTAGGAATTTCAAATAAAATAATATTTTATAAAATTCAAATTCCAATAGCCATTAGGCAATCTTTACCAGCCTATGGAAATGAGATTATTCTAATGATGAAAGGTACTTCATTAGCTAGTACAGTCACACTTATGGATCTAACAGGAGTTGCAAAATATATCATTTCAACAACTTTTAAACCTATCGAAGTATTTATAGTTGCTGGTGGTATATACCTATTTATGACTTTTATAATTCATAATTTAATAAAATTTTTAGAGAAAAAATACTCATTTTAAAATTTTTTTACTTCAAAGATAAAGATTTTTTTAATTTATCAATAATTGATTTTTTAACTAAATCGATTTGATTAAAAAACTTTTTAGAGCCTATAGATCTCTCAAAAAACTCAATCATTAAAATTAAAACTAAAGGATAAAAAACAATCCTAGTAGATCTCAAGTCCCAATTAAATATTTCTCTTAAGAATTGAATGTTAAGCTGGTCTCCATCCACCAAGAAAAGAAAAGACGTTATTATTGTGAAGATAATTAATTTAAAATTCCAATATATAGCAATAGCTATCAAGGGTATAAATAAGTACTGAGTATACATTTGGGGAGCAAATGCAGTTGTGGCTATTAAATAAAGATAAAAACTTTCTTTCAATTTTTTATTTACTAGAAAGATACCCAAGATAATTAATAATAAGCTAGCTAAGGTAAAAAAATTAAGATAACGATCTAAGATTTCTGGTAAGAACATCTTCCAGAACGGACCTGTTTCATGCCTTCCTAAATAGAGAATATTATAAATTATTTTTTGAAAATCTTCATAAAAAAGGAATAAATAAAATAATAAAAGTCATATAAGAGATAGATATTATTAAAATTTTATTAGTAATCTTTTTCTCTTTAAAAGCCCACCATATTGGAAAAAAAATTAAAATGTGTTTTATAGAAATTGATAGTCCTAATAAAAATAAAGAAAAAATTTTTTTGAAGGATAACTCTTTTGAATTTAAATCTCCATAATTAAGTACTGCTAAAAACCCGAATAAGATTGCATAATTATTAAATGCATTATGATGTCCTGTAAGTATGATACTTATTGGATTGATTAAATACAATAAACCAATTTTTAATGAATAATTTTTATATAATAAGTAAAAAATTGAAATATCAATAAAACTTAAAAAAATAACTATTTTGAATCTGTAAAATGAACCGGGAATATTTTGAATGAAAGAATTATTTTCTAAAAATGGTAACGAAATTGAGTCTAATATATATAAAGTATATATCCAAGGAGATCCATATGTGTACATTCCCTCGTGCCAAATACTTTTTCCCTCTTTGAAAA
>CACGKR010000002.1 GCA_902573705.1 uncultured Pelagibacteraceae bacterium | reverse complement strand
ACCTTTGCAATAGAAGTTTTTCTTCTACCAGTTGCATATTTACTATCTCTAAAGTCTAATTTTAATTTTTGTTCTTTAACATTTTGTTGTAGATTTTCCATTTAACTTCTTACAATATTTTTATTATTAAGTTTTCCTAATTCGATAATTTTTAAGTTTTGAGCAGTATGTGGATGATTACTCCCAACATAAATTTTCAATTTTGTTAGTTGTTTTCTTCCAAGTACTCCTCCAGGAAGCATTCTTTTTACAGCTAATTTTAATGTTTCTTCAGGTTTTTTTTTCAGATATTTTTTCTGGTGTAGTTTCTTTAATACCTCCAGGATATCCTGTGTGTCTAAAATATTTTTTGTTTTGAAATTTTTTTCCAGTAAACTTTATTTTTTCTATATTTTTAACAACTACAAAATCACCATCATCCATGTGTGGTGTATAAGTTGTTTTATTTTTTCCTCTAATTATTTTTGAAATAATTGTTGCAAGTCTTCCAACGATTGCATTATCAGCATCTATTTCATACCACGATGATGATAATTGGTCTTTTTTCACAAATTTAGTCATGATTGGCGGGATTAATACTGATAAATGCCTTATTGTCAATTTATATATAAATTGATAGTTAATTAATAACATTTAAAAATAAGGAAAATTTATGACAGATAAAAATAATAAAAGCACAAATCCCAAAACATACAAATTTGATACATTAAGTCTTCATGCAGGCTATCAACCTCACAAAAATGCGGGTTCAAGACAAGTGCCAATTTATCAAACTACTTCATATTTATTTGACGATGTAGATCATGCAGCAGCACTTTTTAATTTAGAAAGAGGTGGTCATATTTATAGTAGAATTTCAAATCCAACTGTGGCTGTATTAGAAGAGAGAGTCGCTTCATTAGAAGGCGGTACTGCAGCACTTGCTACATCCTCAGGAATGAGTGCTATTTTTTTAACTGTTATGACTTTATGTGAAGCAGGAGATCATCTAGTAGTTTCATCACAACTATACGGTGGAACTGTTAACTTATTTAGACTTACATTACCCAAGTTTGGAATTAAATGTACCTTCGTAAAACCAAGAGATACAGAAGGATTTAAAAAAGCAATTCAAAAAAATACTAAAGGTATATTTGGTGAACTTGTCGGTAATCCTGGAAATGAAATAATGAATATGCCAGAGATTTCAAAGATTGCACACGATGCCGGTATTCCATTAATCGTTGATGCTACTTATCAAACTCCATATCTTTGCAAACCATTTGAACATGGTGCAGATATAGTTATTCATTCATTAACTAAATGGATGGCTGGTCATGGTTCGTCAATGGCTGGCATATTAGTAGAAGGTGGAAATTTCGATTGGATGCAAAACGATAAATTTCCGACCATGACAAAACCTTATGAAGGATATCATGGGTTATCTTTTGCTGAAGAATTTGGACCTACTGCTTTTACAATGAAAGCAAGAGCTGAAGGTATGAGAGATTTTGGTCCTTGTCTAAGTCCACAAAACGCTTGGAATGTTTTGCAAGGTATCGAAACTTTATCTGTAAGAATGAAAAAGCATTGTTATAATGCTGAGGAAATGGTTAAGTACTTACTTGGTCATGAAAGTGTTGCATGGGTCTCTCATCCTAGTGTACCTGATCACCCTGATCATAATCTTGCAAAAAAACTATTACCGAATGGTCGTGGATCCATGATAGCATTTGGAATTAAAGGAGGGAAAGATGCCGGTGTAGCATTTATTAATAATGTAAAACTAGCGTCACATCTAGCAAATGTTGGTGATACAAGAACACTTGTTATACACCCTGCATCTGGCACTCATTCACAAATGGATGAAGCTACATTAAAGTTTGCAGGTCTATCACATGATATGATCAGATTATCAGTTGGTATTGAAGATATTGATGACATAAAAAATGATTTTGAAGTTGGTTTTAGAGCAGCTAGGAAACCAAGACTTGTCTCAAATCAATGAAGTTCAAAGTAAATGGAGAAGAAGTTTTTGCTTCTACGGGCGGTAGACCTTTCGATAAAAACAAGCCATTAATTGTTTTTATTCACGGTAGTGGTCTTACTCATATGACATGGGTACTCCAAACAAGATATTTTGCATTCCATGGTTATAGCGTATTAGCATTAGATATGCCTGGACACGGTTTATCGAGTGGAGAAAGTTTAAAATCAATTGAAGAAATGGCAGATTGGGTTATTGATGTTATTGACTCAGTTGGTTTTGAAGAAGCATCTTTAGTTGGTCACTCTCAAGGATGCCTAGTTACAATTGAATGTACAGCAAAAAATCCCGAAAAAATTAAAACCCTTAGTTTAATGGGTGGAGCTGGAGCAATACCCATGAATCCAGAATTGTTATCTTTAGCTGAAGATAACAATCCTAAAGCAGTTGATTTAATGATGGATTGGGCACATGGACCAGCTGGTCACTTTGGTGGTCATCCTGTGCCAGGATTATATCATATTAACACTGGAGGAATGTTAGCAAAATCAAGAACTATAAAAAATACGCTTGGAGTAGATTTTAGAGCATGTGATAATTATAAGAATGGTTTTGAAGCAGCTAAAAAAATAAAGATTCCCACACTATCAATACTTGCTACAGGAGATAAGATGTGTCCTGTAAATGAAGGAAAAAAATTAGCTGACCTTATTGATGGTAGTAGAGTTGAAATAATTGATAACTGTGGTCATATGATGCTTTTAGAAGAAGCCGACAGAGTTCTTAAGGTCCTAAAAAGTTTTGTATTAGAAAATTATCCACCTAAAAAATTATAAAATGAAAAAAAATTTCAGATTTTTTGATAATAGACAAAAATATCTTCTTTTCGTTACCACTACAAATGAAAAAAATAAAATTGCAGATGCTTTAAAACCTATTGTTCATAAAATAAGACCTAATAACCCTGCCCTAAAAATATTTGATGCTGGTATGGGTGATGGTTCGTTATTAATGAATATTATGAGACAATGTCATCAAAAAATGCCAAATATTCCTCTATTAGTAAGTACCAAAGAAATCAGCATGGAGGATGTAAGATTGGGCTTAGAAAAATTACCAGATAGATTTGTAGAACATAAAAATACAGTTTTTGTAATTTCTAACTTGAATTATGTTGAATCAACATCGTTAAGATCAAATAATATTTATAAGCAAAAAAAAATGAACTGGAAAGTTGTTAAATTAAAAGGCAACTCCTCATTAGATTTTAATATTCAGCTAAGAAAACTTAATCAAGAATTTTTAGCAAAAAAGTGGCAAGTTGAAACAAATCCTAAAACAGGTACATCAACTTATAAAGAACCGTCAGTTATTGTAATTTATAGAAAAGACCAAGAATTTGTTCTGAAAGATGTTATACCTAATCAAAACAATGGAAAAACTGATTATGATTTAATTATTGCATCTCAACCTTATAGATCAAGAGTAACGGCAGAGAAAAAAGTGAAATATGTAATTGAGCCTATGATTAAATCTTTAGCAAAAAAAGGAAAGCTAGTTGTTGTACATGCTTGTGGCGGAGATCCGGCAAACAAGATAGTAAAAAAAATTTGGCCTAAAGAAAATCCATTTCCATATTTATATTCATCGATTGAAAAATATATCAAGTCAAATACAGATAAATCTTTATTAAAAACTCTAAAATTTCATAAAACAAAAAAAATTAGATATATCTTGAGAGCATTACCTAATGAAATAAGTGGTGGAATAGCCACATCATTGATATTTTCAGCTTGGAATGCAGCTGTTTATGTCAATCAAATTTCTGATGAACAAATTATGAAGGCTGAAAGTCAAAAAAAATATCAAAGAATTGTTCAAAATATAATAAATAAAAATAAAGGCCTTTATTTTAATAATGAACTATTCATTATAGAAAAAAAATAAGACAATTTTATTTCTACTTCAAATTGTATTAAGTCAATATTATTAATAACTATGACAATAATAAAGCTTGAAAGTAAATTTCTGTTAACGTTAAATAGAGAAAAATAGGAGAAAATATATGAGTAAATCAAAAAATCCAGAAACAATTGCATTACATGGTGGTGATTACAGAAGTGATCCAGCGACGACAGCTGTAGCGGTACCAGTATATAGAACAACATCTTATCAATTTAATGATACAGATCATGCTGCAAATTTATTTGCACTTAAAGAATTTGGAAACATATACACAAGAATTATGAATCCAACAAATGATGTTTTAGAAAAAAGAGTTGCGGCTCTCGAGGGCGGACTTGCAGCTGTTACCGTTGGTTCAGGTCAGGCTGCATCAACATTTGCTATAATGAATGTTTGTCAATCAGGTGATAATTTTATCAGTTCTACGGATTTATATGGTGGTACGGTCAATCTGTTTACACATACTCTAAAAAAATTAGGAATTGAATGTAGATATGCAGATCCATCAGATCCAAGTAATTTTGAAAAATTAATTGATGATAAAACAAGATGTTTTTATGCAGAAACTTTACCTAATCCATACTTAAGAGTATTTCCAATTAAAGAGGTATCAGACATAGGTAGAAAGCACAATATTCCATTAATTATGGATAACACCGCAGCACCAGTAATTTGTAAACCTTTAGAACATGGAGCTGCTGTAGTAGTTCATTCACTTACTAAATTTATTGGTGGTCATGGTACAGTAATAGGGGGATGCCTTGTTGATGGAGGAAATTTTGATTGGACAAAAGATCCTAAAAGACAACCATTATTTAATGAGCCTGATGCAAGTTATGGTGGCGCACAATGGGGTGTTGTAGTTCCACAGTTGACAGGCGCGAATGTCTCATACGCTGTAAGAGCACGTGTTGTTCTATTGAGAGATCTAGGAGCACCATTAGCACCTGATAATGCCTGGGGAATAATTCAAGGTCTAGAAACTGTTCCATTAAGAATGAAACAACATTGTTCAAATGCTGAGAAAGCCGTTGCGTTTTTACAAAAACATAAAAATGTAGATAGAGTTATTTACCCTACCCTGCACAAAGGAAAAATTGGTGAAAGATCCAAAAAATATATGAAGGGTGGAAATGGAGCACTTATAGGCATAGAAGTTAAAGGCGGTGTTGAAGCAGGTAAAAAATTTATTGAATCATTAAAAATGTTTTATCATGTTGCAAATATTGGTGATGCTAGAAGTTTAGCTATACATCCAGCTACCACTACACATAGCCAATTGACTGAAGAAGAATTGCTAGCAGCAGGAGTGACACCTGGCTATGTTAGACTTTCTATTGGAATAGAACACCCAGATGATATTATAGCTGATCTAGATCAGGCTTTAGGAGCTTCTGGAAAACCTAGTTTAAAAGCTGTTAGTTAGATCTTGTATTTATATAGTAAAAGTAAATACATGTACTTACTAAAAAAATAGAACTTATTTGGTGCACAGATGCTATATAAATCTGTGCACCATATATAACAGTTAAAATTCCTAAAAAAATTTGTGAAATTAATATAATTCCTAAATTATTTATTATTTTATACAAATCTAACATTTTTTTTCTATAAATAATTATTAATATTGATAGATAAAATATACTTATCACTAAACGCAGATAATTTAAATAAATCTTTAATATTGTTATCATCTGGAAAATATGAGTTTCCCATTAAAGGCCATGAATTATAGACTTTTCCCGCATCCATACCTGATACAAAAGCACCAATTATAATTTGAAAAAAAATTAAAATCAAAAAAGATAGCGGCAGAATTGGATTTAATTTAATAGAAATATTTTTCTTAACTTTGAAATTAAGATAATTCCAAAGTAATAAAGATAAAATCAAAAATGCAAGTAATAAATGCATTGATAGTCTAAAATGACTTACATCTACTCTATTTGTTAACCCACTAGACACCATGAACCAACCTATAAATCCTTGAAAACATATTAAAAAAAATATGAGATATAAATATTTAACTTTTTTAAATCCTAAAATATATGTAAAATATATTAATGGTATTAAATATAAAATTCCAATTATTCTAGCTATAAACCTGTGAGACCACTCCCACCAAAATATCACTTTAAATTCACTTAAATTCATCGAAAAATTTTGCATCTTAAATTCTGGTATTTGTTTATATAATTCAAAATATAATTCCATTTGCTCATGATTTAGTGGTGGTATTAATCCTTTAAAAAGTTCCCACTCTGTAATAGAAAGTCCCGAGTCCGTTAGTCTTGTTAAACCACCAATTATGATAATCATAGATACCAAAAAAAACATAAAAAGTATCCATATACTCAATTGTTTTTTAATAAGTTTGTTTTCTATATACATATTTGAATAAATATATTATTTTGATCTTTATCCAATTGAATAAATGTCGCCAAAAAATAGAAAAAAACTTTACTTATTAAGGAACAAATTAGACAAACTTGATAATGTTCTTATCAAAATAATAAAAAAAAGAACCAATATAATAAAAAATGTTTTAAAATTAAAAACAAGTAAGAAAGATATAGTAGATAAAAAAAGAATTTCTATAATTCTTAAATCAATAAAAAAAAAATCTATTAAAAATAAAATAGATATTAAGCTAACACGAGAAATATGGAAAAGAATGATTTTTGCTTATATAGATTTTGAAAAAAGAAATTTTAAAAAAAAATAAACTACTTGCTATGTGGTGGCAGTTTTTTCTCTACAAACACTTCATGTTTTCTTGTTGATGGATTATATTTTTTTGCTTTAAGCTTAATTTTAGCTTTCTCACCGCCAGCAGGTTTTTTTACATAATAAAAAAATGGACTATCAGGTTTAGACTCTGGAACTAAACGAACTTTTATATGTGTTTTTTTTGCCATCTTATTTAAATTTTTTTAAGCTTTTTAAAATATTAGAAATATTATTTACTTTATTTTTAATAATATTGACATTTATAGAATTATTTAGAGCTTCGTCAAGTTTTAATGGTTCATTTTTATTTAATATTTTCTTTACTCCATTAACAGTCATACCTTGTTCTTTTAAAAGAAATTGAATTCTTTTTAATAATTCAATATTTTCTTTATCATAATATCTTCTATTTCCATTTAAAATCATTGGTTTAATTTGTTTAAATTCTTTTTCCCAATATCGAATGGTATGAGTGGGAGATGATTGACTATTTCTAGATTTTAACTTTAATATCTTAACAACTTCACCAATAGTTTTATATGCATTTGTTAATTTAGTCATTATCATATGAGTTAATAAAAATTTTAAATTCATTGGATGGTTTAAATAAAGCGACATTTCTATCTGATATAATTTTTTTTTCCTTTGTTTTTGGATTTCTTCCAATACGTGATTTCTTTTTTCTTATTGAAAAAGTTCCAAAATTAGAAATTTTTAACTTTTTTTCTTCAATTAAATTAGAAACAATAAGTGAAAAAAATTCATTTATTAAATTTTCTGATATACTCTTAGAAAAACCAATTTGCATATAAACAATATTAACTAAGTCTTTTTTAGTTAAGTTTATTCTCATTTATAAGATATTATTTTTTATTTTATCTATCAAATTACCTTTGATAATTCTATTACAAACACCAAGTGAATTTGAAAAACCTATAAAATCTGTTCCACCATGACTTTTAACTACTGGTGAATCTAGTCCTATGAATATAGCTCCATTGTAAAGTCTTGGGTCTAATCTTTTCTTAAATTTATTTAAATTTGATATATTCAATAAAGATGAAATCTTACCTAGTATATTATTACTTAGTGCTTTTTTAAGTTCGTCAGTAATAAAATTAGCTGTTCCTTCAGCTGTTTTTAAAGCTACATTTCCTGTGAAACCATCCGATACGATTACATTAACCTCACCATTCATAAGTTCATTTCCCTCTATATATCCTGAAAAATTAAAATTATCATTTTTTTTTTGATTTAATAACTGAAATGTTTCCTTTATTATTTCATTTCCTTTTAATTCCTCTGAGCCAATATTTAATAAAGCGACATTGGGAATTTCTTGTGGATATAGAGATTTATAAAGTGAAGCTCCCATAATTGAAAAATCAACTAAATTTTTTGAACTACATTCAATGTTTGCTCCAAGATCTAAGACAACACTCATTCCTTTTTTATTCGGCCAGAGCGCTGATAAAGCTGGCTTGTCTATATTTTCTATCATTTTAAGATTAAGTTTTGCAACAACAAGCAACGCTCCTGTATTGCCTGCAGAAATTACTATATCGCTGTCTTTATTTTTAACACTTTCAATAGCTAACCACATACTTGTATTTTTGCCTCTTTTAGCTGCTTCTAAAGGACTATCTGCACTTTTAACAACTTTATCTGTATGTACAATTTCATAAAAATTTTTATCTATTTTATTTTTAATATCATTATTTATTAATTCCTCATTACCAAAAATTTTATAAAAACTACTTTTATCTAATTTATGATTATGGATAATACCATCAATGACTTTTTTTGGAGAACCATCACCGCCCATTGCATCTACTGCAATTCTGATTAAATCTGACATTTTTTGAATAATTTTTTATTTATTCTTTTGGATCTAAAACTTGTCTTCCTTTATACATGCCAGTTTTCAAATCCAAATGATGTGAGAGCCTATATTCACCAGATTTTTTATCCTCAATAATATTCTTACTTGAGAATTTCATATTTTGAGCTCTTCTCATGCCAGTTCTTGACGGGGTTTGTTTACGTTTAGGTACAGCCATAATTAAGGCTTACTTACACTTTTTAAATAAGAATTCAAAGTTTTTTTTGATAGGTTTTCCTTATATTTTTCAAAATATTCAATCAAATAATCAGTTTTTTCGAAATTTTCTAAAAAAATTGAAAATTTTTTTTCTTTTTCATTAATATCTAAATCGTCCCAAAAATGTATTTCAGAAACTAAGGAATGAAAAAGATTAATATAATCTTTCATTTTTTTATTAATAGATTGATCGCCATATCCAATTTCACGAATACTCAATTCTAATTGCCTAAAATTAAAATCATATATCTTTTGTAAAGTTTCTGTATTATTTTTATTTTTGAAGACTTTTAAGAAAAAAGCAAAATGTATCAAAAATAAAAGTAGCCTATCTGAAAAAGTATCTTGTTTATTAAGACCTTTATATAACAATTTATTTGTAGTTAATTTGATTAAATTATTATAAAGATTTATATATAATTCATTCATGAAAAAAATTTTAATTTTACCTATATTTTTTTTAATTTTAAATTGTTCATTTAATAAAGTTATACAAAATCATGGGGTACATAACCTAGAAAAAAAACAAACAAAGTTGAAGCTTAATGAAACAAATAAAAACGACATTTTTAATATTATCGGCCCTCCTTCAACAAAAAGTACATTTGACAATGATATTTATATATATATTGAAAGAAAAACAAGTAGTTCTAAACTAACTAAACTGGGCAAAAAAAAACTTTTAAGAAATAATGTCTTAGTTCTTGAAGTAGATACTAAAGGTATTCTAGTAAGTAAAAAGTTCTATAATATTGAAGATATGAAAAAAATGAAATTTGATGAGTCAATCACAGAAATAAATCAATCTAGAAAATCATTTATTTATAATTTTCTTTATTCTGTAAGACAAAAAATTGATGACCCTCTAGGAAAAAAAAGGATCAAAAATTAACCAGCAATTACAGCAAGTAACAATAAAGCAACAATATTAGTAATTTTGATCATTGGATTGACAGCAGGACCTGCGGTATCTTTATAAGGATCACCGACTGTATCTCCTGTTACAGCAGCTTTATGAGCCTCTGAACCTTTTCCACCATGATTGCCATCTTCAATATATTTTTTAGCATTATCCCAAGCACCACCACCAGCTGTCATTGAAACAGCGACGAATAATCCTGTAATAATCACTCCTAATAACATTGCTCCAACAGAAGCTAGGGCTGCAACCTGACCACCTATAGCAAGAATAATAAAGTATAAAACAATTGGTGATAAAACTGGTAAAAGCGAAGGAATTATCATCTCTTTAATTGCTGCTACAGTTAGTAAATCTACAAGCTTAGCATAATCAGGCTTTTGTTTTCTTTTCATGATACCTGGAAATTTTTTAAATTGTCTTCTTACTTCGACAACAACAGCTCCACCTGCTCTACCAACTGCTTGCATACCCATTGAACCAAATAAATATGGAAGCATTCCACCAATCAACAAACCCACAACAACATATGGATTTGATAAGTCAAAAGTAACAACAATTCCCTCAAGTGCAGATCCTGTTTCTTTAGAGAAGTGTTTTATATCTTCAGTATATGCAGCAAAAAGAACTAAAGCTCCTAACCCTGCAGAACCTATAGCATAACCTTTTGTAACTGCTTTTGTTGTATTTCCAACTGCATCAAGTGCATCTGTAGTTTTTCTCACATTATTCGGCAATTTTGACATTTCAGCTATACCACCTGCATTGTCAGTAACAGGACCATAAGCATCCAATGCAACAACCATTCCAGCTAAAGCCAACATGGTTGTAACTGCAATTGCAATTCCATAAAGGCCAGCAATATGATTAGTTACTAATATTCCATTAACAATAATTAAGGCAGGAATTGCTGTGGCTTCTAGTGAAACGGCTAATCCTTGAATAACATTAGTTCCATGACCTGTAGTAGATGAACTAGCTACACTTCTAACAGGTCTGTAATTAGTTCCTGTGTAATACTCGGTAACCCAAATTAATAAGCCTGTTATTACTAAACCTATAATTCCACAATAGTATAAACTCATACCTGAAAAAACTTTATTTTCTAAACTATATGTATTGTCTAAACCTAGTACATAGTCAGTAACTGGATAAAGTATTATTAGTGACGAAACAGCTGAAACTACAAAACCTTTGTATAAAGCATTCATCACATTTTTACTTTTACCTAATTTTACAAAGAATGTGCCTAATATAGAAGTTAAAATACAAGCTCCACCAATAGTTAAAGGGTAAATCATCATAGACATATCACCCTGGAAAAAAATAGATGATAAAACCATTGTTGCAACAATAGTAACTGCATATGTTTCAAATAAATCAGCTGCCATACCTGCACAGTCACCTACGTTATCACCAACATTGTCAGCAATTACAGCTGGATTTCTAGGATCATCTTCTGGTATACCAGCCTCAACTTTTCCAACTAAGTCGGCTCCTACATCAGCTCCTTTTGTAAATATCCCTCCACCCAATCTCGCAAAAATTGATATTAAGGATGCACCAAATCCTAAAGCAACTAAAGCATTTACAATTTCTCTTTCATCAACATTAAATTTTAATAGTAAATAATAATAAACAGCAATTGATAATAATGCCAAACCAGCAACCAACATTCCTGTCACTGCACCAGATTTAAAAGCAACTGATAGACCGTTTGCTAAACCTTTTTTAGATGCTTCAGCAGTTCTCACGTTAGCTTCAACTGAAACTAACATTCCAACATATCCAGCTATACCAGATAAAGCAGCTCCAATTAAGTACCCTAAACCAACAAGAGGACTAAAAGCAATGCTTACTATTACCAATACAACTACACCAACAATTGCAATAGTTTTATATTGTCTTGCTAAATATGCTTTAGCTCCAATTTGAATAGCTGAAGCTATTTCTTGCATTTTAGAATTTCCTGCGCTTGAACTTAAAATATTTTTTCCAGTAAAATATCCATAAACGATAGATAAAAAACCTGCTGCAATAGTATATAAAAGAATAGTTTCAACGTTTGAGTTCATAAAGACCTTAAATAAGTTGTTGCTTGTTAGTTGTTAAAATCCGCACAATACAAAAAAGCATATAAAAGGCAATAATTAACTTTTAAAATTGATGATAATAACCTTTGTCTTTTAGCCTAATTTTCTTCCCTTTTTGATCAATAATTTGTGATTTTTGAGATATCGAACAAATTTTTCCTATTTTAGAAATTTTGATATTCAATGTTTTGCTAAATTTACTAATGATTCTGGATTTAGATGAATTAGCTGTAAAGAGAATTTGATAATCATCTCCTTTTGAAAAGAAATTCTTTTTATTAAATTTTTTTAGTTTAATTAATTTATCTAAATTTTTTGATATTGGTATCTTATCAAAAAATAATTTATAGGATAATTTTTGTTTATTAATAAGTTTTTCTAAATCTGTAATTAATCCATCAGAAATATCTATAGAAGTGTTGGCAAATAGTAATAACTTATTTATTAAATTAGGATGAAGATTGGGTAAATAATACTTATTTATAAAATATTTTTTGAGATTCTTATTTATATTTATACTTTTCTTTAAAATCTTAAGTCCGGTATAGCTATCTCCTAAATTACCTGTAACATAAATATCATCACCTAATTTAGCATTGTTTCTACGTATTATTTTTTTTGAAAATCCAATAGATGTAATTGAAAAACTTAGTTTATTAGATAATACGGTGTCACCTCCACATAGAAAAATTTTATATTTTTTTTGTTCTTGGTTTAAAGATTTAGAAATTTTTTTTAAATTTGTGTTTGAAAAAGTTTTTTTATTACCTGAGCCAGAAATAAAATAGTATAATGGTTTAACACCTTTACAAATTAGATCTGAAATAGAAGATCTGATGATTTTTTTAATTACAAAATCAGGTTTTTTAAAATCAATAAAATGTGTACCTTGTATATAAGTATCTATTGAAATTACTAAATTTTTTGATTTATCAAAAAAAACATCATCATTTAATCTAAGTGAACCTTTATTATTTTTGGATAATTTGTAAAAGTATTTATTTATTAGCTCAAACTCATGCATTAGAGGATCTTAATTTTTTAGCAATATTATCTAATAAAGCATTTAAATATTTTGTTTGAGAGTCATCTATGAAAAAATTTGAAGCATCAAGATATTCTTTAATTATTATTTTCATTGATAAATTTGGTTTATACAAAATTTCATAAGTAGCTGATTTTAAAATAACCTGAAATAATTTATCTAAATTATTTAAAGAAAATTTTTCTCCTAAATTTTTTTCTAATTCTTCAAGGATTATATCATTACGTTCTATGGTACCTGAAACAATATCTTTAATAAATTTTTTAAACCTATGTTTTGGATAGGTTAGTTGTTCATCATCATTATAAAATTTACCATATAACTTTTGAATAATTATAACTCTAGGATTATTTTTTGGACTAAATGAAGTTTTCATTTTTGTAATAAAACTGACAAAACAGCATTAGCAGCTTCAGCACCTTTTTTTTTCCTAACTTTTGCTTGCTTCATATTTAAGCAAGTTATTATGCCATTACCGATTGGCTTTTTTGAATTTATAGACATTTTCATAATTGCATTTGTGGATGCTTGTGAAATAAAATCGAAATGTGGAGTTTGTCCTTTTATTACACATCCAAGTGCAATGAACCCATCAAATCTTTTTATATTTTTTGAGATTGTAACTGGAATTTCAAACACTCCAGGAACATTTATAATTTTTACTTTTGAATTTTTAGGTAAAGAATTTATAGCACTTTTTAATAAACCGCTTGATATATCCTTATAATAATTAGCATTTATTATTAAAAAATTTTTATTCATCAAATTAACTCTTGTTTAGTTATCTTTATATCATAACCTTCTAAACCAATAACCTTTTTTGGCGATTTTGTGATTAATATCATTTTTCTTATTTTCAAGTCTTTAATTATTTGAGCTCCAATCCCATAATTTCTTATTAATTTATCATTACCTTTTTTATAAAAATCTTTATTCTTATAATCTTTAAGGGTTTGAGTAACTGACTTAAGATTAGTGTCTTTGATAAAAACTAAGATACAATTATTAAATTTTTTAAAATAATTCAAAGTCTTATTAAATGAATTAGGCAATTCTTGATTAATTAAATAATTATGTACTACATTAGAAGAAATAACTCTTACTCTTGGAATAGTACCTCTTTTGATATTTCCTTTTACCAAGGCAAAATGTTCAGAGCCATCAAGCAAATTTTCATATATCTTAATTTTATAACTTTGATTTTTAACTTTAATATCAGAGGATTTTTTAAATTTAATCAATTTTTCTTTTTTCAGACGATAAGAAATTAAATCTTCAATTTTTCCAATCTTTAATTTATGTTTATTAGCAAAATTAAATAGATCTTGACCTTTAGCCATTGTGCCATCTTCATTCATTATTTCACAGATGACTGCAGAATTATTTTTTTTTGCTAATTTGGAAATATCTACAGAAGCCTCAGTGTGCCCTGCTCTAACAAGTACTCCTCCATCTTTTGCTATAATTGGAAAAACATGACCTGGTGACACAATATCTTTCTTATTTACATTTTTTTTGGATGCAATCCTTATAGTTCTAGCTCGATCTTTTGCTGAAATACCTGTTGTAATTCCTTTTTTGGCTTCAATAGATACTGTAAAGGCAGTTTTGTTTCTAGATTGATTAATCGGAGACATGAGTGATAAATTTAATCTCTTTGCTTGCAAACTATCCAATGCAAGACAAATTAATCCTCTTCCGAATTTAGCCATAAAATTAATATACTTTGAATTTGTATCACTCGTTGAAATTACTAGATCTCCTTCATTTTCTCTTTTTTCATCATCAACTAAAATGAACATCCCACCCTTTTTGGCAATTTTAATAATTGTTTCTATTGATGAATAATTACTTTTTATCATTGAAAAAATTTTTAACGTATTTTGAAAGAATATCTATTTCTATATTTACTAGATTACCTTTTTTAACCTTTGATAAATTGGTCAATTTGAAAGTATGAGGAATTACCCAAATTTGAAAACCTTTTTTTGTTTTTTTAGAAATGGTTAATGAAATACCGTTTATACATATTGAAGCTTTTTCAATAATATTTTTTCTTTCTTTTGAATTAATTTCAAAGTCAAAAATATAAGATTTATCAACTTTTTTTACATTCAAAGTTTTACCAGTTGTATCAATATGTCCCTGACAGATATGACCTGAAATCTTTTGACCATACTTAAGAGGAAGTTCTAGATTTATTACATCATTGATCTTTAGATACTTAAATTTTGATCTTTTAACAGTTTCATTAGAGAGATAAAATTCCATAATTTTATTTTGAATCTTTATTAATGTTAAACAAACCCCATCACATGCAATAGAAACTCCAATATCCTTAGAGTTCAATTTGAGGTCTGATTTCACAAAAATATTAATACCTTTTGATCTTTTAGATATTTTCTTAATGAAACCCTTATTAAATATAATTCCGTTAAACATTTTATCTTTTATAGATTGTAATATTATCTTTGGCTAGTTTAGATGTAATTTTAGATACCTTTTTATATTTACTATTTAAAATTCCAAATGAAGTAAAACCCTGATTTATTTTATTTACTCTTAAGATTTTTGGGCTTTGAAATAAATAAAATATATCAATAAGTCTATTTTTTATTAAGTTTTTTGATATTTTGTCACCACCTTCAACAAGTAAATTTCTTGTGCCTAGAGTGAATAACTTTTTTAACACTATCTTCAAGTCCAGTAATCCTTCATTATTTAATTTTGTTTTAATCAAAGTTAATCCTTTTTTTTTTAAAACTTTAATCTTTTTAGTATTAGATGAATGATAAAAAAGAATTGTATTACCTTTTTTTGCTGATTTAAAAATATAGCTTTTTAATTTAATATCTAAATTTTTATCTAAAATTATTCTTTTTGGTGAAAATTTATTGTAACCCTTTAATCTGCAAGTCAATCTTGGATCATCTATATTGAGGGTTTTACTCGAAATCATAATTGAATCATTCTTATAGCGTAGGTAATGGGTAATCTTATCTGAATTCTTATCAGTTATTCTTTTAGTTCCTTTACTATAAATCAATTTATTTTTTGAAACTGCAATTTTAGCTGTAACATAAGGTAATTTACTATTTCGATTTTTAATGTAAGAGTCATAAAGGTCTTTTGCATCTTCTTTTAGAAGACCTCTCTTAACTTTAATCTTTTTACTTGATAAAATCTTAAAACTCTTTCCTTTTACTCTTTTGTCGATATCCTCCATTGAATAAATTAATTCGCTAATACCACTTTTAATTATATTTTTTGTACAAGGTGGGGTTTTTCCATAATGATTACAAGGTTCAAGAGTTACATACATTTTTGAACCTTTTAATTTTTCAAATGAATTTTTTATTGCGCTATGTTCAGCGTGTGGTCTACCATTGTATCCTGTCTGACCAATAGAAATAATTGTGTCATTTTTTACAATTAAGCAGCCAACAGATGGATTATCTCCCGTTAAACCTTTCCGTGATCTTGCTAAATTAATAGCAAGTTTCATATAATTTTTATCTTGCGATGAAAATCTATCTTTTTTTGAAGACATCTATTTTGTCCACAAATTGTACAAAATCTTTTTCTTCTCTAAAGTTTCGATAAACTGAAGCAAATCTAACATAAGCAACTGGATCAAGTTCTTTTAAACCTTCCATAACCATTGTTCCAATTGTATTACTTGAAATTTCACTTTGTCCTAACTCTTCTAAAGATCTCGATATACGACTGATAAATTTCTCAACAGTCTCAGTATCTAAAGGTCTTTTTTTTAATGCAATGTAAATAGATTTAGAAAGTTTATCTCTATCAAATGAGGATTTTCTTCCATTTTTTTTGACTACCATTAATTCTCTGTATTGAATTCTCTCAAAAGTAGTAAATCTTTCACCGCATGAGCAAAGTCTTCTTCGTCTTATAGCAGTACCATCTTCAGTTGGCCGGGAGTCTACAACAGAAGTTTCGCCTTTTTTTTCACAAGGACAGATCATCTATTTAAATTTTTATAAATAGGAAATTTAGAACATAAATTTATAACTTCATTACGAACTTCTTCTTCAACTTTGCTGTTATCCTCAGGATTTTCGGATAAACCTTTTATAACTTTTGTAATTAAATTTCCGACTTCTTCAAATTCTTTTAAACCAAAACCTCTTGTAGTCGCTGCTTGAGAGCCTAATCTAATTCCTGAGGTTATCATAGGTTTTTCAGTATCGAATGGTATTCCATTTTTATTACATGTAATGTTGGCCCTGCTTAAACTTTCAGATGCTAGATTACCTTTTACATTGAAAGGTCTTAGGTCAACAAGCATTAAATGTGTATCTGTTCCTCCTGAATAGATCTTAAAACCATTGTTCTTTAAAGTTTCTGATAATATTTTTGCATTTGCTAAAACATTTTTTATATATGTTTGAAATTCAGGTTTTAAAGCTTCAAAAAAACCAGCTGCTTTTGCAGCAATAATATGCATCAAAGGTCCTCCCTGATACCCAGGAAAAACAGCTGTATTAAATTTTTTTCCAAGATCTTCATCATTTGAAAGTATAATGCCTCCTCTTGCACTTCTAAAAACTTTGTGTGTTGTTGATGTAACTACATGAGCATAGTCACACGGGTTTGGGTAACCTTTGCCGGCAACCAATCCTGAGAAATGTGCCATATCAACCATTAAATAAGCACCAACTTTATCTGCAATTTCTCTAAATCTTTTAAAATCTATTACCCTTGAATAAGCACTTCCACCTGCAATTATTAATTTAGGTTTATGTTCTAAGGCAAGTTTTTCAACATTGTCGTAATCAATTAATTCAGATTTTTTATCAACATCGTAACTTATTGCATTAAACCATTTACCAGACATGGAAATTTTTAACCCATGTGTAATATGACCACCAGAATTTAAGCTCATTCCTAGAAATGTATCATTAGGTTTTAATAAGGCTAAAAAAACTGCTCCATTAGCCTGTGCACCTGAGTGAGGTTGAACATTTGCATATTTACAACTAAAGAGTTTTTTTATTCTATCAATTGCCAATTGTTCAGCAACATCAACATGCTCACATCCATTATAATACCTTTTACCAGGATATCCCTCAGCATATTTGTTAGTTAAAACTGATCCTTGCGCTTCTAAGACAGCTTGTGACACAATGTTTTCTGAAGCAATAAGCTCTATATGATTTTGTTGTCTAACTAATTCGTCATTAATGGCTTCAAAAAGTTCTGGATCTGATTTCGATAAACTCTTTTCAAAGAAATCTTCGTAATTTGAATTTATATATTTTGTTTCACTAGACATATTATTTTCTATATTTTTTTTAGTCTTTTTTTGTGTCTTCCACCTTCAAATTTAGTGTTTATAAAAGTCTCAACACATTTAAATGCAATATTTTTTTTTGTCAATCTAGATCCTAGTGTAATAATATTTGCATTGTTATGCAATCTAGATAATTTGGTATTTTTGACTGAATAACACACGGCTGCCCTTATTTTTTTGTGTCGATTTGCTGCCATTGACATACCTACGCCTGAACCACATACTAATATACCCATATTTTTGTTGTTAATTCCAACTTTCTTACAAAGCTTATGAGCAAAGTCAGGATAATTAACAGAAATAATAGAGCTATTTGTTCCTAAATCTAAAAACATATATTTTTTTGAAAATTTTTTTTTAATTTTCTCCTTTAAATTAAAACCTGCATGGTCAGATGATATAAATATTTTTTTCAAATTAATTAAACTTATAGTCTAAAACACAAGCTACTAAATGAATTCTATTTTCTTCTCCACCATTGAAAGCATTGTGATATTTTGTATTGTTAGTTATCCAGACAGAACCATCTGCCGGCATATGTTTTGCAATATTATCAATTACCATAATCGAACCCGGGTTTGTAATTATTGGAATATGTAATCTTGGTTCTGGGTCTCTGTGCCAACTGAGAGTAGATCTTGGCTCTTTAAGCAATACTCTTACTCTCCCTAGTTTATATTTAGAAGATAAGACATCAAACACTTCTTTGAAATAAGTATCTTTGTAATCATCGATAAATTCTGAATACGCTTCTTCATTTATCATTTCATCTCTCATAGCTTCTTTTCCTGAAGAGTCAGGTTTGGTCCAAAAAACACCTCTAGCTTTATGACCCTTAATTGAATCTGGATCTCCAGGGATTTGAGTTAAAGAGATCGCTCCAAAATTTGATATACCTTCAACACCAGTAAATTTCTTAATAGCCAATATTTCTTTGTAAGCTTTCTGTAATTTATTAATATCAAATTTAAGATCTTGTTTTTGAAAATCGTTAAAATTTAAATTCATTTGCAGTATATTGTCTCCTTTTAAAATTATTTAATATCCTTTTTAAGATATATTTGTATATTACATTTGTCGCATTATTTATATAGATTTAAACATGATTACTGGAAAATACCCTAGTTTAAGACTTAGACGTAGTAGAAAAAATGATTGGTCTAGAAGACTAATAGAAGAAAATAATCTTACCTCTAACGATTTTATATTACCAATCTTTCTCATGAATGGAAAAAATAAAAGACAATCAATAAAATCAATGCCTGATGTTTATCGTTATACACTAGATAAATTGAGTTTTGTTATAGATAAAGCTATTAAAAATAATTTACCTATGGTTGCATTGTTTCCATACACTCAAAATAATAAAAAAAATTCACTTGGAACTGAAGCTTTAAATGAAGATAATTTAGTTTGTAAGGCTATCCATTTAATCAAAAAAAAGTATAAAAACGAAATTGGCATTATGTGTGATGTTGCATTGGATCCATACACCTCACATGGTCATGATGGATTATTAAAATCTGGATATATTTTGAATGATGAGACTATAGAAATTTTAATAAACCAATCATTACTACAGGCACAAATTGGTTGTGATGTACTGGCGCCATCTGACATGATGGATGGTAGGATTGGAAAAATTAGAAGAGCATTAGATAAAAATGGATATAAAATGACACAAATTTTATCTTATGCTGTTAAATATGCTTCTAGTTTTTATGGACCATTTAGAGATGCTGTTGGATCAAAAGGCTTGCTAAAAGGAAATAAAAAAAATTATCAAATGGATTTTAAAAACAGTGATGAAGCATTGAGAGAAGTTGCTTTAGATATTAAAGAAGGAGCTGATATGGTAATGGTAAAACCCGGTTTACCTTATTTAGATATAATCAGTTCTATTAAGCAAAATTTTAGAATACCTGTAATGGCCTATCAAGTATCTGGTGAATACAGTCTTTTAGCTAATGGAATAAAAAAAGGTTTAGTTAGCAAAGAAATTATAATTGAAAGTTTAGTTGCTTTTAAAAGAGCAGGTGCAAATGCAATTGTAAGTTATTATTCAGATAGAATAAATGATATCTTGAAATAGTTATCTTAAACTATTAATGAAATGCTGTCTGCTTAAAGGTTGATTAAGATTATTAGGTTTTAATATTGTTTTATCTAAATAATCACCCACAAGTTTCAAACCATCTAATAAGTTTTCAAGTTTTTCTTTATTATTATTTTTATCAATTAGAAAATTTGGAATAACTTTTTTATCAATATTTGATTTTGAAATGTATTGTAATTGGTTCCCAATTAATTTCTTATCAACTAAATTTTTAATTTCTAAATCGTAACCTAAAATCTTGAGCAGATTTAATTCCCAATAAATATAATTTTTAATCCAATTATCTGATTTTAAAAATTTAAAAAAATCTTCAATTAAAAAAAAAACAGCTTCATTTTTTTGAAAATCGGCTGTTAGCAATTTTATTAAATGCATTGCAGATGTAATACATGACAACTTTTGATTATTATCAAAATAAAATGGAGATAAGGCTTTTTGTATTTCAACTTTAAAATACCCAAGCTTATTATCAGATTTTGATATGTAATTAATATAAATTTGATTACCAATTTGAAGATAATTTTTTATTTTTTTTGAGGTTCCTCCAAAAATAATACCAGAAACTTTTCCGTGATTTTTAGTATAAACTTCAGAAATTATAGAATTTTCACTATATCTATTTTTTGTAAGCAGAAAACCTGAATCATCCCAATTCATTTTAACGAATATTATTTAAGCATAAAATGGCTGCATTTTGTTCTGCATCTTTTTTTGATTTACCTTTAGAAACATAAAATTTAGTATCAGATAATTTTACTCCAACTTTAAAAATAGGTTTATGTTTTGGTCCTGTATTAGAAATCAATTTATAAATAGGTAATTTTTTAAATTTTTTTAAAGAGAGTTCCTGCAATGTTGTTTTAGCATCAACTTTGGTAACAACACTATCTTTGATGTGTTTAGACCATTGACTCAAAATAAATTTTTCAACAATTGAAAACCCTTTTTCAAGATATATAGAACCAATTAAAGCTTCACAACTATCTGCTAAAACTTTATCTTCAATCATATTATTTTTTTTTTTAACATTAAAAGTCAGGATAAATTTTTCTAATTCTAATTTTTTGGCTATTTCTAAACAAGTTTTTTTATTCACCAATGATGCGAATTTTTTATCCAATACACCTTCTTTTTCATTTGGATAAATTTCTAAAAGTTTTTTTGCCATAACTAAACCTAGAACCCTATCACCTAAGAATTCCATTTTTTCATTATTTTTTTTTTTATCAAAACTTTTGTGTGTAAGTGATCTAATTAATAAATCTTTATTTTTAAATGAAATCTCAATTTTTTTTTCTAAATTAAAATAATCTATTTTCATTATTTAATCTTTTTAAAGAATCTGTCTAATCTTATAGATTTGTTCCACTTCCAAAAATATAAAATACTTCCGAAAGATTTATCTGATGAAAAAAAAATGAATTGAGCTTTCCCTACTAGATTATCTTCATGAACATATCCAACACTTGTTAAAAATCTACTATCTTTAGAACAATCTCTATTATCACCTAAAAAAAAATAATGTTTATCGGGAACTATGAATGGGTCTGAATTTTGATAACTATTTTTTTTTGAGTATACAGTCAAATGCTTTTTTTTTTCTGATATAGACTCTTCAAAAAGAAAAGTGTCAAATTCATTTTCACCACAAAAAATTTTTTTTTTATTTTTTAATTTAGATTTTAATATTTCACTGTTGTTTACATATAAATTTGAGTCAATAAATTGAATTTGATCACCTGGAAGACCAATTAATCTTTTGATATAATCAGTCCTATTATCTGCGGGGGTTTTAAAAACAACAACATCACCTCTCTTTGGTTTATTTTGTAAGATTCTACCCTGAAAAAAAGGGGGGCTGAAAGGAAAAGAGTGCTTACTATAACCATAAGAATATTTTGTAACAAAAAGTCTATCACCAACGAGTAAATTGGGCTCCATAGATGAGGATGGAATGTAGAATGGCTGTATAAAGATTGATCTAATAATAATTGCTATTATTAGTGCATAAAATAATGTTTTAGTGTTTTCTATAAAAAATTTTTTAGTAAACATTATTGAACCTTTAAAATTGTGAATGATACTGAATAATCCTTTTCGTCTGATATTGATAGAAATAAATTATATTTTTTAATTTTAAATTTTTTAAAAATAATATCATCAATTTTTTTTGTTTTTAAAAAATATGGTTTTCCTAATTTATTATTTAAAATTTGAACATCTTTAAAATTGAGATTATATCTAAAACCAATACCTAAAGCCTTAACAAAAGCCTCTTTGGCTGAAAATCTTTTAGCAAAATAATTTGTTTTATCAAAAAATTTTTTTGAGATTTCAATTTCTTTTTTTCCAAATGTTCTAATTAAAAAATTATTATTTTTTATTAAATTTTTGATTCTCTTATTATGAACAATATCTACGCCTATACCCAAAATTTTCATCTTAAACTTTTATAATTTTCTTAAAATTATTTATAATTTTATTCAAACCGTAAAAAACAGATTCACCTATTAAAAAATGTCCTATATTAAATTCTTGGATTTCATTAATTTTAGTTAATAATTTTGTAGTTTTGTAATCTAACCCATGACCAGCATGAACCTCTATACCGAGATTATTTGCTAATTTTGAGCTTTTTTTAACTCTTACTAATTCTTTTGAAAAGTTTCTTCCAGATTTAACTAAGTTTGCTAAATGACCGGTATGAATCTCAATGCAGTCTGTTTTTATTTCATTAGCTATTCTTATGTCATTTAAAGATGGATTGATAAATAAGCTAGTTCTAATTCTTTTTTTGGCAAATTTAGATATTATCTTTTTAATTTTATCTTTATTTTTTTTTAAATCCAAACCACCTTCAGTTGTAATTTCTTTTCTGTTTTCTGGAACTATACATATAAAATCTGGTTTTAGTTTAAGAGCTATCTCAACAATTTTTGAATTTGTGGATATTTCTAAATTAACTAGAAGATTTTTTATTGAACAAATTTTTTTAGCGTCTAAATCATTAATATGTCTTCTGTCTTCTCTTAAGTGAATTGTTATTGAATCTGCTCCAGCTTTTTTAACAAATTTAGCTGCATAAAGAGGATTTGGATGTAATTCACCTCGCGCATTTCTTAATGTGGCAACATGATCTATATTAACACCTAAACGTTTCACTTAATAAATCTACTTCCAGGAATGGTAATTGGTAATAATTTCAGATCTTTTGGCAAATTTGTTTTCTTATAACTAGGAACATCTATCTTTATCTGAGAAATAATCTTATTTTTTATTTTAAGATTTTTTTTGTTCGATCTATCAATAATTGATGCAAAACCTAATAATTTAGCTTTATTTTTTTTTATCAATTTAACACATTCCATACTTGATTTTCCTGTAGTGATAACATCTTCAATAACTAAAACTCTAGACCCCTTTTTAATTTTAAAACCTCTTCTTAAAGCAAACTTACCTAAAACTCTCTCACAAAAAATTGTTTCTTTTCTCAAAATTTTTCCAATTTCATAACCTATGATGATTCCACCCATAGCTGGAGCTAAAATTAGATCAATTTTATTAAAGTTTTTTTTAATTTTGCTTGCTAATGATTTGCAAATCTTTTTCGCTATGTGGGGAAAACTCAATAATTTCGCACATTGGATATATTTGGATGAGTGTAATCCAGATGACAAAATGAAATGACCCTCTAATAATGCGTTAGTTTTTTTTAAAATATCTAAGGATTTTTTGTGTGAAAGCATTTCGTTTATCTTCGTGTCTTATTATCTTAAATTTTATACCTTTTTGTTTAAGCTCTGCAATAAAATTAGTAAAATTTTTAAGATCTTTTATTATTAGTTGAAATTTAAAATTGATATAATTAGGGTTTTTTCCTGCCATCACAAGATTTGAAATGTTTAGTTTATGTTCACCTATCAACGAACTTACATTACCTAATTGACCAGGTCTATCTGGCAAAGAAATCCATAATGTAGTGTTGTATTTCTTAATTTTACTCTCTTTTTTTTCACCTCTATCATGCCAATATCTTCTTATAGCTGCTCTTGCTTTTCCAGTTTTAGTTATAGGTATCCAATGCAAAGATGGTGATTGATTTTTTGAAGTAATGATATTAACGCTATCACCATTTCTTAAAATAGTTTGAAGTTCGCTTTTATTTCCATTTATTTCACATCCAATGGCATTATCACCAATTTTAGTATGAACTGCATAAGCAAAATCTATAGGCGTAGCATCTTTAGGTAATTTTATAACTGATCCCTTTGGTGTAAAACAAAAAACATTTTCCTGAAACATTTGTAGTTTCGTATATTCATAAGAATGCTCAGGATTCTCGTTTTTTTCTATGATTTCAACTAAATCTTTTAACCAATCATACTCTTTCCATGTCAATGATTTAAATTTTTCGGAAGATTTGTATTGCCAATGAGATGCAATTCCTCTCTCAGCAAATTCATGCATATCTTTTGTTCTTATCTGAATCTCAATTGGTTTTTTATTAGACCCAATAACAGATGTATGGATAGACTTATAACCATTTATTTTGGCTGATGATATATAGTCTTTAAACTTTCCAGGGATACAATTATATTCTTTATGAATTATGCCTAGTGTTTTGTAACAATCGTCAATACTTTCTAAAGTTATTCTAAAACCGATAATGTCAGTTATTTGTTCAAGTGAAACTCTTTTCTTTTGAACTTTTCTCCAAATTGAAAATGGTGTTTTTTCTCTTCCATAAATTTCTGATTTAATCTTATTTTTAGTTAGTAAATGTTTAAATTCATTAGATAATATCTTAAAAATATCTTTTTTGTCGAGTTTAATTTCGTCGAGTCTTTTTTGTATTAATTTTCTCGCTTCATTATTAAGAATATCAAATGATAAATCCTCAAGCTCATCTCTAATTCTGTGCATCCCCATTCTATCTGCTAATGGAGCGTAGATTTCCATTGTCTCTTGTGCAATTCTCTTTCTTTTGTCCTCTTTATCAATAGCTTTAATTGTTCGCATATTGTGTAATCGATCAGCAATTTTAACTAATAAAACTCTTATATCTTTTGATGTAGCTAAAATTAATTTTCTAAAATTTTCAGCTTTTGAATTAATGGTGGCTGTATTTTCTAAAACAGAAATTTTAGTGACACCATCAACCAAATCTGCTACCTCATCTCCAAATTCTCCTCTTATTGTCTCGTAAGTAGCATAAGTATCTTCTATTGTATCGTGCAATAATCCAGTTGTTATAGTTGCACTATCTAATTTTAAATCTGTAAGAATATTTGCAACTTCAATTGGATGAACTGAATAAGGGTCTCCTGAAGCTCTTTTTTGATTGCTATGAGCTTTAACAGCGAAATCATAAGCTTTATTTAATTTTTCTGGATTTAAAAACTTATTATAAGTTTTTACCTTATTTATTAAATCTTCAGAATTAAGCATACTCCACTATACCATTAAATTAAATTTGTTTAATAGATCTAATGTCTCTATTTGGTAATGAAAAAATAAGATATTTTATATGCTGTTTAGATATTGGATGCATCCAATTCTTATTTATCTCAAATAATGGCAAAAGTACAAAATTTCTCAAATGCATTCTGGGGTGTGGTAAAATGATTTTTCCAGAGATTTCTTTATTTAAATAGTCAATTATATCAATATCACATTCTCGAGGAGAATTTTTTTTCATTTTTTTCCTGCCAAGATCAATTTCGATTTCTTTACATTTGCTTAATAGTTTTAACGGCCTTAAATCAGTTTTCACATTTAAAACTATATTTAAAAATTTAGGACTTTTGGGATTTGGCCAAGATAAGCTTTCATAATAGCTTGATGATCTTAAAATTCTTATTTTATTTTGAGATAATTTAAACTTAGCTTTTTCAATATTTTCAAATCTATTTCCTAAATTTGATCCTATTGCTAAATAAATAGATTTAGCTTGATTTTCTAATATATCTTGACCTGTCACGTTCCCAGTCCTTTCTTTTCTTTACAGCTCTTTTATCATATTGTTTTTTTCCTTTAGCAATAGCTAGCTCAATTTTAGCCTTTCCATTTTTAAAGTACATCTTTGTAGGAACTATTGTAAAGCCATCTCTTTGCATTTTTCCGATTAGTTTATTTATTTCTCTTTTGTTAAGAAGAAGCTTTCTTTCATCTAATGGTTTATGATTTGAATAACTAGCTTGTTTGTATGAAGATATGTGTGAATTTATCAAAATAATTTCTCCTTTTTTTTCTATAGCATAAGAATCTGCTATATTTACTTTACCGTTCCTTATAGATTTGATTTCTGAACCTTTTAAAACAATACCTGCTTCTAAGGTATCTTCAAAAAAATAATTAAAACTTGCTTTTCTATTTAGGCAAATAATCTTAAAACCAGTATTGGTTTTTCTATTCATTAAATCAATTTTGCAGATTGCAAAGCTTTTTTAACTACTTCTTTATTATTTTCAGAAATACGAACCATTGGAAGTCTTACATCATCTTCACATAGATTTAGTAATTTTGCAGCATATTTAACTGGACTTGGATTACTCTCAACAAACATTGCATCATGCAAGGGTAATAAAATCTTATTTAATTTTTCAGCTTCAGACTGAGATTTGTCATCTTTTATTAAAGAAAATTTCTGAAATTCAGCACAAAGTTTTGGTGCTATATTTGCTGTTACACTTATTGTGCCCACCCCACCTCTTCTGTTGAAATCTAAAGCATTTTCATCATTGCCAGTTAATTGGATAAATTCTTTTCCTAATTTTTCTAATGTAAGATTTACTCTTTCAAGATCTCCTGTTGCATCCTTAACACCAACAATATTATTTAATTCATAAAGTCTCGCCATTGTATCAACACTCATATCAATTACAGATCTACTCGGAATGTTATATATAATTATAGGTATTCCACATTTATCATTAATTGACTTATAGTGCTGGTAAAGACCTTCTTGAGTAGGCTTATTATAATATGGTGTAACTACTAGCGCTCCATCTGCACCTATTTTTTCTGCATGCGAAGTTAGAGAAATAGCTTCCTCAGTAGAATTTGATCCGGTCCCAGCTATAATTGGTACTTTTCCTTTACTCTCCTTAACACACAAATCTATCACTCGTTGATGTTCATCATGGCTTAAAGTTGGTGATTCACCTGTAGTACCTGCCGGAACTAGACCTTTCGTTCCATTTTCAATATGAAAATGAATCAACTTAATGTAAGACTCTTCATCAAGTTTATTATTTTTAAATGGGGTGACTAAAGCAACATTTGAACCTTTAAACATAAATACTTATAACATAGATTGTTGATTCATATAATAAAGATTATGCATAAAAAATTCTTATTTTTTATAGTTTTATCCTTATTGTCAATTTTGACATTAAACTCTTTATCTGCTGAAATTTTACCTCTAAAAAAACCAACTCTATCAGAAGAAGAAACCAAAAAAAAATTACTCGTAGATATTTTAAAACCACTTCCAAAACCAATAAAAAAAACCAAAATTAAACCAAAAGAAGAAATTATTGTTAAAAAAAAGGAAGAATTAGTCTCTTTTCTTTTACCAAAGAAAAAACCCATTATTGCAGGATCAACAATAGTTAAGGATATAAAGAAATCAAAATATTTTAATAAGAAAGATTTTAATTTAGCTAGAAAGGCCATCTCAGAAATGAAGCAGGCTAAATGGTCTGACGCACTTCAAACTGCTAAAAAAGCAAAGGATAAGTCAATTTACAACTTTATTCAATGGAGGCATTTACTAACCAAAGGAAATAAAGCCACTTTTTATGATTATAAAAATTTTATAGATAGAAATGAAAATTATCCAAGAATTGGCAGAATTAAATATTTATCAGAACATAAATTATCAACAAGTACTGTATCACCAAAAAAAATTATTGAATGGTATGGTGAGTCAGAACCTTTAAGTGGATATGGTAAAATGATAGTTGGAGAAAGCTTTATCTTATCTGGAAATAAAGAAAAAGGTATAAGATTAATCAAAGAAGGTTGGATAAATGCAGAATTAACAAAAACGGATTTAAGATTTTTTAGAAAAAAATATAAAAAATATTTAAATGCAGAAGATTATATTGATCGTGCAGATTACCTTGCTTGGAATAACAAATATTGGGATTTAAAGAGAATGTTAAGATATTTGCCAAAAGACTATGAGCTTTTATATAATGCACGTCAATTATTAATGAGTAAATCATATGGTGTTGATAACGCTATTTCAAAAGTTCCTAGTAAATTTAAAAATGATGCTGGACTAAACTATGACAGATTAAAGTGGAGAAGAAAAAGAGGAAGAGTTGATAGTTCTATTGAAATTTTATTGAAAATTAAAAATACAAAAGATTATCTTGTAAAACCTGAAAAATGGTGGACTGAAAGAGAAATTATTTCAAGATCTTTAATTTACAAAAAGAAATATGAACTTGCTTATAAAATTTCTAGTAATCACGCAATGACTGATGGTCCTGAATTTGCAGCAGCTGAATGGATGAGTGGTTGGATTGCATTAAGCTTTTTAAATGATCCATTGTTAGCAAAAGATCATTTTGAAAAATTTTATAATAGTGTTGGTTATCCCATAAGTGTAGCTCGTGGTGCATATTGGTTAGGAAGAACCTATAAAAAATTAGATAATAATCAACAAGCACAAAAATGGTTTGAAGAAGCATCAAGTTATTTAACAACTTATTATGGTCAACTAGCCTTCATGGAAATAAATCCTAACAAAAATTTTGAACTTTTAAAAGACATGGAGGTAAAAAAAGAATACCGAGATTATTTTAAAGAAAAAAAAATTGTTAAAATCATTTATTTATTAGACGAATTAAATGAGGATAAATATGCTAAACATATGTTAAGACATCTAGCTAATGATGATGTTGAAAGTGGAAGTGAAATTCTAGCTGCTGAACTTGCAACAGATATTGAACGATATGACTTTGCTATACAAATATCCAAAATTGCATCTTATGAAAAAAGATTTCATAATAGATTCAATTATCCAATTATAAGTACTCCAAAATATATAAATGGTAGAAAAATTCCAGAAACAGCATTTATTTTATCAATAATTAGACAAGAAAGTGAGTTTGACTTAAGTGCAAATAGTCATGCTGGTGCAAAAGGTTTAATGCAATTGATGCCTTACACAGCTAAATTAGTAGCAAAACAAGCAAAGCTTCCTTATTCTAGATCTAGATTAACAACCGATCCTGAATATAATATCAATCTAGGTTCTCATTATATAGCAGGTTTAATTTTGGAATATGATGGAGCATATCCTTTTGCTATTGCAGCTTATAACGCTGGTCCAAAAAGAGTAAGGTATTGGAAAAAAATAAATAAAGACCCACAAAAAAAACAAATAAATTATGTTGATTGGATCGAATTAATAAAATTTAAAGAGACTAGAAATTACGTTCAAAGAGTCCTAGAAAATTATAACGTTTATAGATATATTTTGGAACAAAAACCAATACCTTTAAAGAATTTCTTTAAAAACAATCCATTGTTTTAAATCTGGCGGAAGAGGAGGGATTCGAACCCTCGGTACAAGTTTCCTCGCACGGTCATTTAGCAAACGACTGGTTTAAGCCTCTCACCCACTCTTCCAGGAAATTTGACACTTTTGATTGTATTGAATAATCAATATTTATAAAGTAATTATTCAATAATTATGAAAAATAAATACTCATTTTTTACATTATTAAAAAATGCTTTTTCTTACCATGAAAATTGGGGGAAAGCTTGGAGAGATCCTGAGCCTAAAAAAGAGTATGAAGCTATTATTATTGGAGGTGGTGGCCATGGTCTAGCGACAGCATACTATTTAGCAAAAAAACATAATATGAGAAATATTGCTGTTGTTGAAAAAGGATGGATTGGTGGTGGAAACACAGGAAGAAATACAACAATTATAAGGTCTAATTATCTATGGGACGCAAGCGCAGGTCTTTATGATCACGCTTTAAAAATATGGGAAGGTTTATCTCAAGAACTTAATTATAATGTGATGTTTAGTCAAAGAGGAGTAATGAACCTAGCACATAACTTACAAGATGTAAGAGATTTAAAAAGAAGAACACATGCAAATAGACTTAATGGTATAGATGCTATTTACTTAAATACTGACGAAGTTAAAAAATTTTGTCCTATTATCAATACATCACCAGACATTCGTTATCCCGTTTTAGGAGGAACTTTACAAAGAAGAGCTGGTACAGCTAGGCATGATGCTGTTGCATGGGGATATGCTAGAGGTGCTGACGAAATGGGTGTTGATATTATTCAAAATTGTGAAGTTAAAGGAATTAAGAGAAACGGTAACGATGTTGAGGGTATTGAAACAACAAAAGGTTTTATTAAAACAAAAAAAATTGGAGTAGTTGCAGCGGGACATTCTAGTGTGATTGCAAGCATGGCCGGACTAAGACTACCTTTAGAAAGTAAACCACTTCAAGCTCTAGTTTCAGAGCCAGTCAAACCAATTATTGATACAGTAGTAATGTCCAATGCAGTGCATGCCTATGTAAGTCAATCTGACAAAGGAGAATTAGTTATAGGTGCAGGTACTGATGATTATATTTCTTACTCACAAAAAGGAAGTCATGAAATTGTTGAGGGAACTTTAAGCGCTATCTTAGAACTATATCCAATATTTAGTAGGATGAGAATGCTTAGACAATGGGGGGGGTATTGTTGATATTTGTCCAGATGCAAGTCCAATAATTAGTAAAACCTCTATTAAAGGTTTATATTTTAATTGCGGTTGGGGAACTGGTGGATTTAAAGCAACTCCTGGATCAGGCGATTTATTTGCTCATACAATTGCTAATGATGAGCCACATAAATTAAATGCTTCATTTAATATAAATAGATTCGTAAGTGGTGATCTTGTTGATGAGCACGGTGCAGCTGCAGTAGCACATTAATGTTTATAATAAATTGTCCGTACTGTGGTGAAAGAGAGCAAACTGAATTCAAAGCTGGCGGTGAAGCTCATATAGTTAGACCTAAACAGCCAACTGAATTAAGCGATGATGAATGGGCAGAGTATTTATTTATGAGGAAAAATATCAAAGGTATACAATTTGAAAGATGGATCCACATACACGGATGTAGAAAGTGGTTTAATGTAGTTAGAGACACATCAAACGATGAAATAAAAGCAGTTTATAAAATGGGTGAAAAACCTCTAATTAAATAGTTTATGACAAAAAATTTAAGAGTTAAAACTAGTAAATTTATTGATGAGACATATAAAATTTCATTTAAGTTTAACAATAAAACTTTTTATGGCTACAAGGGAGATACATTAGCTTCTGCTCTTTTAGCAAATAATGTTCATTTAATAGGAAGAAGTTTTAAATACCATAGACCACGTGGAATAATGACTGCTGGTTCCGAAGAGCCCAATGCAATTGTTCAACTACATAGCGATACATCAAGAACAGAGCCAAATGTAAGGGCAACTGAAATAGAAATTTATGAAGGTCTTGATGCATCAAGTCAAAATTGTTGGCCTAGTGTGAATTTTGATATAGGTGCTATAAATAATTTTTTAAGTCCAATTTTACCCGCAGGTTTTTATTATAAAACTTTTATGTGGCCAGCAAACTTTTGGGAAAAATATGAATATTTTATTAGAAAATCTGCAGGATTAGGAAAATCACCCACTGAACCAGATCCTGATATTTATGAACATAGATACATTCATTGTGATGTTTTGGTTATTGGGGCTGGTATTTCAGGTATATTGGCAGCAAAGACTTCTGCAAAAAACGGTTTAAAAACACTTTTAGTTGATGAAAAATCTTATCTTGGTGGATCGACAATTTATCAAGACTCAGAGCATTTTAAAATAAATAATCAAATTTCAAGTTCTTGGTTAGAGAAAGAAATTAATGAAATAAAAAAAATTGAAAATTTAGAAATTAAAACCAGAACTAGTGTGGCTGCATTCCATGGATATAATTTTCTACTAGCTCGTGAAAATTTAACAGATCATTTACCCTTAGAACAAAGAAACAATAAGATTCGTCATAAGCTACTCAAAATAAGAGCAAAAAAAGTAATAACAGCAACTGGAGCTTTAGAAAGACCATTAATTTTTGACAATAACGATCGTCCGGGTATTTTACTTTCCTCAGCAATAGGTAAATATGCAAGTTTATTTGGTGTAGCATGTGGAGAAAAAAATATTCTCTTTACAAATAATGATACAGCTTACGAAACAGCAAACAGCCTATTTAAAAAAGGAATTAACATTGAGGCGATTATTGACAACAGAGAAGAAATTGATTCTAAATTAATAAAAGAAGCTGAGAAACATAATATTAAAATTTATAAGGGTTATACTGTGGTCAACACCTCTGGGTACAAAAGAATTAATAAAGTTTCAATAATGCAACTTTCAAAGGATGGTCAAAAGGTAATTGGTTCAAAAATATCAATTCCATGTGATTGCCTTGGAATTTCAGGTGGATGGACACCAGCAGTACATCTTTTTACACAATCAGGTGGAAAATTAAAATTTAGAGATGAAGATCAAGTTTTTATTCCCGATACATATTCATCTGACCAAATCAGCATAGGTTCATGCAATGGTGATTTTACTTTAGATGAAATATTGTTTAATTTGCCCAAGATTTTAAAAAAATTTTTAAAGATAAATAAAACTGATTACGATAATCTTGAAATTCAGTCATCATTTAATAAATCAAAAAGAAATATATGGTTTCTTCCATCTGACAAAGTAATTGGAAAAACAAAACCTTTTGTTGATTATCAAAATGATGCTACAGCAAAAGATATTAAATTGGCTTTAAGAGAGGGTTTTAGATCAATAGAACATGTTAAAAGATACACCACAACAGGGATGGGAACCGACCAAGGGAAACTAGGAAATATGCATGCTTTAGGCATAATTTCTGAAACATCAAAATCTAAAATGGGTGAGCTTGGCACAACAACATTTAGACCTCCCTACACTCCTCTTACTTTTGGCACAATTGTTGGCAGAAATGTTGGTGAATATTTTGATATTTTTAGAAAAACTCCTATCCATGAATGGCATGTTCAAAATAAAGCTGAATTTGAAAACGTAGGACAATGGAAAAGAGCTTGGTTTTATCCAAAAAATGGGGAAAGTATGCATGATGCAGTTCAAAGAGAAAGTAAAGCTGCAAGAGATAGTGCAGGAATATTGGATGCATCCACGTTAGGTAAAATTGATATTCAAGGAACTGATGCTTCTGAATTTTTAAATAGGATTTATACAAACGCTTGGTCAAAACTTGCAATCGGAAAATGTCGATACGGATTAATGCTTAACGAAGATGGTATGGTTTATGATGATGGTGTAACTACAAGATTAAGTGAAAATCACTATATAATGACAACAACAACTGGTGGAGCAGCAACTGTCCTTGGTAAATTGGAAGATTATTTACAAACTGAATGGCCTGAATTAGATGTTTATTTAACATCTGTAACTGACCACTATGCAACGGTTAGTGTTTGTGGCCCAAATAGTAAGAAAATTATTTCTCAAGTAATTCCAGATCTTGATTTGTCAGATGAGAATTTTAGTCATATGTCTTACAAAAACGCAAAAATTGAGGGAATTAAATGTAGGGTAATGAGAATAAGTTTTACAGGCGAGCATAGTTACGAGATAAATATTCAAGCTAATTATGGAGAGTCAGTATGGAAAAAATGTATAAAAGCTGGAAAAGAATTTAATATAACTCCATATGGAACAGAAACCATGCATTTATTAAGAGCTGAAAAAGGATTTATAATTGTCGGCCAAGATACTGATGCAACTGTAACACCTATCGATTTACAAATGGATTGGATAGTTAGTAAAAAGAAATATGATTTTATTGGAAAAAGATCTTTATATCGATCTGATACAATAAGAGAAGATAGAAAACAATTAGTTGGTCTACTTACAGAAGACCCAGAAGAAGTTCTTGAAGAGGGTGCGCAAATAGTTGCTGATATAAATAAATCACCTATTGAAATGTTGGGTCATGTTACTTCAAGTTATTATAGTCCAAACTTAAAAAAATCTATAGCTCTTGGTGTTATTAAAGGTGGAAAAAAAATGATTGGTCAAAGATTAATTATACCAATGGAAAATAAAAAGATTAATGTAACAGTTGCAGATCCAGTTTTTTTGGATAAGGATAACAAAAGATTAAATGCTTGATTATATTAATATAATAACTGAAGAGAAATCATACCCAGGTTTGCAGATAAAAGAAATAAGACCAGTTATGAAATTAATTATAAGAGGAAAAAAAAGAGAATTTTTATCTTCAATTGGTAAATCATTAAATTTATTATTACCTACTGAAGCTAATACATCATCAAAAAGTGAAAGACTAACAGCTCTTTGGCTAAGTCCAGACGAATGGATGATTCACTCAAATGAGATTTCTGATCCTAACAATAATGATTATGAAACTGAGAATTTACTTAGTAAAAATATTTATGAAAAAAATCTAGGAGCTGTGACAAATGTTACTGACCAATTTGTTTTAATAAATATTAAAGGTGATAAAATTTTTGATATATTTGAGACTGGATCTCCATTTAATTTTAATGATTTTAAAGTCAAAAAAGGCTCAATTATTCAAACGATTCTCGCAAAAATTGATGTAATTATTCATAATCAAAACCAAAATGAAGTAAATCTTTTTGTAAGACGTTCATTTTCTCAACATTTATTCTCATGGATGAATGATAGTGCGTCAAGATTATAGTCTCATTTAAATTTTAAATAAGCTAATAAAGATTATGAAAAAAATATTATTAATAGCATTATTTGCTTTTTTACCCTTTTCTTTAAATGCAGACTCAAATTTAGATAAAATTCTATCTTCAGGAGTTTTAAAAGTCGGTACTACCGGTGATTGGGATCCTATGACAATAAAGGATCCAGCTACTAACAAGTATAAAGGGTTTGATATTGATGTAATGAAAGAATTAGCCAAAGATATGGGTGTAAATATTGAATTTGTGCCTGCTGAATGGAAGACAATTGTTTCTGGAATTACATCTGAAAGATATGATATTTCAACAAGCGTGACAAAAACTCCAAAAAGAGCTGAAGTAGCAGGATTTACTGACACATATTATAAATATGGAACTGTTCCGCTCGTTCTTAAAAAAAATTTAAAAAAATTTCCAACTTGGGAATCGCTTAATAGTTCAGATGTAACAATCGCCACAACGCTTGGCACATCTCAAGAGGAAAAAGCAAAAGAATTTTTTCCAAAGTCAAAATTAAATTCAGTAGAAGCTCCTGCCAGAGATTTTCAGGAAGTTTTAGCTGGAAGAGCTGATGGAAATATAACAAGTTCTACAGAAGCAAATAAGTTAGTTATAAAATATCCTCAATTAGCAATAGTGCCTGATGGAGAAAAAAATCCAGCTTTTTTAGCAATGATGGTTCCAAAAGGCGATGATAAATGGAACAGTTACGTTAATGATTGGATAAAAAACAAAAAATCATCAGGCTTCTTTACTAAGTTATTGGCGAAATATAATTTAAAAAGCTTATAATAAATTAGTAATTAATTTTTAATTCTTTATAAATTAAGGAGTGAGAAATCTATTTTTTTTACTCCTGATCCTAACTTTAACCTCATGTGGAAAAAGTGAACTCAATTGGTTAATTTTATCACCAAATAATCTTGAGGGACTAACTAATCTTAAGTTTTTAATAAGTGGATTAACTACAACAATTTATATTTCAGTAGTTTCAATAATTATTTCAATGATTATTGGTTTTATAGTAGCTATTCCCTCCTTAGCAAAAAGTAGATTTCTAACTTATATAAATATTGGATATGTTGAAATAGTTAGAGCAATCCCACTTCTAGTATTGATCTTATGGATTTATTATGGCTTACCTATAATGACAGGTATAAGCTTTAGTCCATTTATATCTGGTATTATCGCTCTATCGATTAGTGAAAGTGCTTTTCAAGCTGAAATTTTTAGAGCGGGTATAAATTCAATTAAAAAATCTCAATGGGAAGCAGGAAGTTCATTGGGGCTAAGTTTTTTTAGAAAATTACGTTTAGTAATTCTTCCTCAAGCAATTAAGAATATTTTACCTGCTATTGGAAATCAATTTGTTTATGTTTTAAAAATGTCTTCATTAGTATCTATAATTGGTATAGGGGATTTAACTAGAAAAGCAAATGAGCTAGTCGTTACAACCTATAGACCATTAGAAATTTATACGTTTTTAATTCTTGAATATTTGGTGCTAATATTAATTGTCTCGTTTCTAGTAAGAAAATTAGAGAAAAAATTGAATAAGGATTAATTTTTTTTTCTATAATCCCAAGGGAACTCAAAATTCATAGACCACATACCAAGATTATTATCTCTTGCATAATCTTCATCTTTAACAAACTTTTTTGAATATTTTCTATAGGCAAACGCATAACCATTTTTTACTAAATAACTAGATAAGCTTAGGCCATTCACAAAACATTCTGCTAAAGTTCTTTTGTATTGATCTTTGCCTTCATTTACACAATCTATCTTATTATTACCAATTATTTTAATTAATAATTTTTTTGCCTCGATACCACAATTAACAATTTCATCATCTTTCTTACATGTTTGTTTTAATTCTGGTGTATCAATTCCAGAAAATCTTATCTTTTTACCATTTAAATAAATAGTATCACCATCAATTATCTTAATTTCATAAGATTTAACATTTTTATATATTATGAAAAAAAAAATTAGACAGATATTAATAACTAAAAAGAGTTTTATTTTGTTTAAAAACATTATTTAAAAAATAGCCAATAAATATTAAAAGTGCAATTCCCATTATCCAATTTGTTACCATGATTGTATAAAAAATATCTTCATAGTCACCTCCTCTTATATTTATTATGTACCATAAACTTAAAAAAGGAAACGCTGTTAGTCTTAATATACTTAAATAAAGACTATAAAGAGGTTTTTTTACAGCTTGAAATACAGCTGTAGTAATAAAGAAAACTGGATAAATTGGACCAATCAAAGCTGCAACTTTTAAATAAATAGCACCATGCTTTATTGCTTCTTGATTATCAGTAAACAAAGAAACAAAAAACTCAGCTCCAAAAAACAATATTATACCTGCAACGGCCATAAAAGAGCATCCAAAAAATAAAGCTTTTTTGTATAACTCTCTAATCCTATTAAAAGCTTTCGCGCCAAAGTTTTGACCTCCGATTGAAAGTACCGCTGTATTTAATCCAATAACTGGAAGTAAAAAAACTTGTTCTACTCTTAAAGCTGCTCCATATCCTGCAGTAGCTAAATCACCAAACTGACCAATGAAATACAGAATATTAAAAATTCCAACTCCGATGAATAACATGCTGAACATGACTGGCACAGATTGTCTTGTTAAAGGATTTAAATATTCAAACTTAGGAATAAAACACACTAATTTTAAGTATTCTCTTATTTTACAATTATTAACTTTGTAAGCTAAATAAATTGTTCCAATTAATTGAGAGATTACTGTTGCTATAGCAAGTCCAGCAATACCGAAAGCAGGTACAATACCATACCCCCAGATAAAAAGAGGATTCAAAAAAATATTTAAAAAAAAACTAAATATTAATACATTTCTATAACTTTTTGTGTCACCTTGCGCATTTAATGTTCCATTTAAAGAAATTTGTATCAATACAATAAAAGTTCCATAAAAAATAATATCTAAATATTCTCGTGTAAGTGTTATGCCAGCGGTATCTGAACCCATAACCCCAAGAAGAAAATTAGAAGCATTTAAACCAAAAATTGTTACTAGAAATGAAACTAATAAAGCAAATATTAAAGATTGAGCTATATACATAGAGGCTACTCTTTCTTTTTTTTCACCTATAGAGTTACCAATCATTGCATTGGTGGCTGCACCTATGCCAACACCAACAGCAATTATGGTAAAGTAAATTGGAAATGATTTAGCTATTGCACCTATCGCTTCTGCTGAAATTCTTCCTGCAAACCAAGTATCAACAAGATTATAAAATGTTTGAAAGAGAGATCCAACGCTTGCTGGTATCGTAACTTTACGAAGTAAAAACCATATGGGGTCTTTAGTAAGTTTGTATGAAGTTGACAAAAATATCCTTATTTAAATTCTTTTTGAAATATATATTTTTTTCCAGATTGTTTTGCTTTGTATATCTGACTTTGTCTCATTCTAAAACGTGATTTTTGAGTTTCTGTTAACTTATCATAGCAATTTGAACAAGAAACTCCCTCCTCATACTTATTTGATCTTTTATCTTTTGAAGATATAGGTTTTCTACATCCACTACATATTGAGTAAGAACCTAACTTTAAACCATGTTTGAGACTGATTCTGTTATCGAAGACAAAACATTCTCCTTTCCATAGACTATCTTTTTTCTTAATCTTCAGTAGATAGTTTAAAATACCACCATTTAATTGATAAATATTCTTAAATCCTTTCTTCTTCAAATAAACAGAAGTTTTTTCACAACGTATTCCACCTGTACAAAACATCGCCACTGGATTGTTTTTTTTTAGTTTATTTAGATATTTAGGAAAATCTCTAAAATTCGTTACATTTGGATTTACTGATTTTTTAAATGTTCCAACTTTATATTCAAAAGGTTTTCTTGTATCAATTATATGTGTATCTTTATTTTTAATTAGCTTATTCCATTCTTTTGGATCTAAATGAGTTTCCATGTTTCTTTCATTGGAATTGATTATTAGATTCATTGGAACAATTTCTTTTTTAATCTTAACTTTAGGTTTATGAAACGGTTTAAATTTTGATTTAGACTCATTACTGTTATCAAATTGTTTAAATAAAAATAAAGATTTCAACTTTTTAATAGTTTTATTAATATCTTTGATACTGCCGGAAATAGTGCCATTTAATCCTTCTTTAGCAATGATTAAGGTTCCTCTAATATGATTTGAGACAAGTAATTTCTGTAAAAAAATTTTTTTTTTTTTTAAAGATTTAATCTTTAGAAATTTATAAAAGCCAAAAACTTTAAACATTACAAAACCCTACAAACAGTCATTCCATCACCTAATGGTATAATGATTTGCTCTACTCTTTTATCTTCAGACACAAATTTATTAAATTTTCTAATATTTATAGTAAATTTATCATTATTTTTTGTATTAGCTACTTCTCCGTGCCACAAAACATTGTCAATGATGATTAAACCATTTTTATCTAAAAGATCTAAAGATTTTTCATAATATTCTTTATAATTCATTTTATCAGCATCAATAAAAATCATATCAAATTTATTATTTTTTAATTCTTTTAAGCTTATAAGAGCAGATTTAACTATTGTTTGAATTTTATGATCTTGATTTGCTTTTTTAAAAAAATCTAATGCAATTTTGTTTGTCTCTTCATTTTTATCAAGAGCAATTAGTTTTCCATCATCAGGTAAAGCGAGCGATATCGAAAGAGCACTAAGTCCTGTGAAAGTTCCAATTTCAAGAACATTTTTTATGTTTGATATTTTTATGATTAAATGCAAAAAATAACATTGAGTAGGATCAATCTGCATTCTTTTGATATCTCCTAACGTTTTATTATAATCAATTATCTCTTTTTGAACCGGATGCAGTCTTAGTCCAAAATCATTTATATAATTTTGTAACTTTTCGGTAATTTCAAGGTTTGCACCCATTCTACTGAAGTTTTTTCTTTAAAATCTCGTTTATGAGTTGAGGATTGGCTTTGCCACCAGAAGCTTTCATAGCTTGTCCAACAAAGAAACCAAATAATTTTTCCTTACCTGATTTATACTCAATTGCTTTTTCTCTATTATTATTTATTATTTTATCAATTAAAGCCTCTATAGCTTTAGGATCGCTTTGTTGTTTTAATCCTTTTTCCTCAACAATTTTTTGAGGATCTTTATCTCCATCTAACATCAATTCAAATACAGTCTTGGCTATTTTTCCTGAAATTGTTCCATTCTTTATTAAATTAACTAATATGGCTAAATTCTTCGCACTTACTGGACTTTGAGAAATCTCAAGGTTTTTATTATTTAAAACAGCAAATAATTCACCTGTAATCCAGTTAACAGCTAATTTCATATCTTTGTTCTTACCCATCTTGGATACAACTTCCTCAAAATACTTTGCTGTATCGATATCTGAAACTAAAATTGTCGCTTCGTAAGGCGACAACTTAAATTCATCAATAAACCTTTTCTTTTTATCATCGGGTAATTCTGGAATATTATTTTTAAGATCATTAATAAATTTATCAGAAACTTCTAAGGGTAATAAATCAGGATCAGGAAAATACCTATAATCATGTGCATCCTCTTTTGATCTCATTGACCTTGTTTCATTTTTTTTTGTATCAAATAATCTTGTCTCTTGATCAATTGATTTACCTTCTTCAATTAAATCAACCTGTCGATTTGCTTCATATTCGATAGCCATTTGCATAAACTTAATAGAATTTACATTTTTAATCTCACATCTTGTTCCAAATTCTTTTGAACCTCTTACTCTAACAGAAACATTGACATCTGCTCTAAGTGATCCCTCTTGCATATTTCCATCACAAGTACCTAGATATCGCATAATTGATCTTAATTTCTTAATGTATGAACTAACCTCTTCTGGAGATCTAAGATCTGGCTTACTTACAATTTCCATTAAAGCAACTCCTGATCTATTTAGATCAACAAATGTATTTTGAGGATCTAGATCATGAATGCTTTTACCTGCATCTTGTTCTAGATGTAATCTTTCAATACCTACCTCTTTTTGTCCATCAGGCATATCTAAAATAACTTTACCCTCACCTACTATTGGGTCTTTAAATTGAGAAATTTGATATCCTTGAGGTAAGTCTGCATAAAAATAATTTTTTCTATCAAATACTGAACGTTTGTTAATTTTTGCATTAAGGCCAATACCAGTTTTGATTGCTTGTTTAACACAAAATTCATTTATTACAGGTAGCATTCCTGGAAATGCAGCATCCACTAAACTTACCTGTGTATTTGGTTCAGCTCCAAATTTAGTGGCTGAAGTAGAAAATAATTTAGACTCAGACAATACTTGTGCATGAACTTCTAAACCTATTACAACTTCATATTGATTGCCTTTACGATTGATCAGATATTCTGCACTATTTTTACTCATTCAATCCACCAATCTGTAATTTTATTTTTAAAATTAATCTTTTCTTCCATTGCAAAAGCAATATTCAATATATTTTGTTCATCAAAAGCCTTACCAATTATTTGTAAGCCTAATGGGTACCCCTTTGAATCATGCCCTGCTGGTATCGAAATTCCTGGTAAACCTGCAAGATTAACTGGCACTGTAAATATATCATTTAGATACATCGAAACTGGATCATCTGTTTTTTCACCTATTTTAAATGCTGAACTTGGTGTTGAAGGGGTTAAAATTGCATCGACTTTTTTGTATGCCTCATCGAAATCATTTTTAATTAACTTTCTTACTTTTTGAGCTTTTAGATAATAAGCATCATAATAACCAGAAGATAAAACATAAGTTCCAATCATAATTCTTCTTTGCACTTCAGCACCAAAACCTTCAGATCTGGTTTTTTCGTACATATCAATTAGATTTTCACCTTTAGCTCTAAATCCATACTTAACACCATCGTATCTTGCAAGGTTAGATGATGCTTCTGCAGGTGCAACAATATAATAAGTTGGTAATGCATAACTTGTGTGAGGGAGAGATATATCAATTGTTTTTGCACCACATTCTTTGACATATTGAATTCCTTTTTGCCAAAGATCTTCAATTTCTTTAGGCATTCCATCAACTCTATATTCTTTGGGTATTCCGATTTTTTTTCCTTTTATATTATTGTTAAGTTCTTTACTGTATTGATTTCTTTTAAAATCTATTGAAGTAGAGTCTTTTGGGTCGTAAGTACTAATTACCTCCTGTAGTAAAGCGCAATCTTTAACATTTTGTGCCATAGGTCCTGCTTGATCTAATGATGATGCAAAAGCAACAATTCCATAACGTGAGCAACTTCCATATGTAGGTTTTAAACCAACAGTTCCTGTAAATGAAGCTGGTTGTCTAATCGATCCACCTGTATCAGTACCAATTGTAATTGGTGTTAATTGTCCAGCTAATGCTGAAGCAGAGCCACCAGATGATCCTCCTGGTACTAAATTTTTGTCAATTGGATTTTGAACATTTCCAAAAAAACTAGTTTCGTTTGATGAGCCCATTGCAAATTCATCACAATTTAATTTACCTAAAAGTATAGCTCCTTCATTCCAAATGTTTTCTGTTACTGTAGACTCATATGTGGGTACAAAATTGTTTAAAATTTTACTACCAGCAGTTGTTTTAACATCTTTTGTACAAAATAAATCTTTCACTGCCATCGGTATGCCAGGTAATTTTAAATCTAAATTTGGTTTTTGATCAAATTTTTTTGCTTTATCTAAAGCTGATGTGAAATTATCTGTAATATAAGCATTTAGTTCTTTAGATTTTTCAGATCTTTCAATAAATGATTTAGTTATATCTGTTGAAGATAGTTTTTTATTTTTAATATTTTCAACTAATTCTGTTAAAGATTGTTTCGTTATATCTGACACTATTCAATTACCTTTGGTACAACAAAATAATCCTCATTATCTTGAGGAGAATTTTTAACAATTTGTTCTCTAATATTTTTACTTTTAACCTCATCAGATCTTAATTTTAATGTTGTTTCAGCTACAGAAGTTAATGGTTCAACATTATCTGTTTTTAGTTCATTAAGTTTTTCTATAAAGTCAAAGATTGAATTTAAGTCACCAGCTAATTTTTCACCTTTTTTCTCATCAACTGAAATCCTTGATAATTTAGAAATATGTTTTATTGTTTTAAGATCTATACTCATATGGTATTTAAATATGACGCAAACTATCACTTAAGTTTAAAATATACAATATGGTCACTTTAGAAGAATTTAAAAAAAAACACTCAGATAAGTGTAGATTAATAGGTTTAGACCTTGGTTCTAAAAGAATCGGTATATCTATTTGTGATGAAAAACAATTAATCGCCACACCATTAAAAACAATTAACAGAAGCTCCTTAGAAAAATTAATTGATGAACTAAAGATTGTTATAAGCGAAAACAATATTAAGGGAATCATTATTGGAAATCCTTTAAATATGGACGGTTCATCTGGTAGATCAGCTCAATCAGTTAAGGATACGTCTGAAAATATCGAAAAAAATATCAATATACCAATTTGCTTGTGGGATGAAAGATTGTCAACAGTTGGTGCTTTTAATCTTTCCAGTCAATTAGATGTAAATATAAGTAAAAGAGAAAAAAAAATCGATGAAAATGCAGCTGCATTTATATTGCAAGGAGCAATAGATTTTTTAAACAATTAATACTTGCTATTGTAGCACTTTATAGCTATAGAGTTGGTTTTAATGGCAATTAAAACAGATAAAGCTATTAAAATTTCCCAAAAACATTTGCTAGGTATTCAAGAATTATCAATAAATGATGTTAATTTGATACTTGATGAAGCACATAAATTTATAGAAGTTAATCAAAGTAAAAAAAAGAAAATTGATGATTTAAGAGGAAAAACTCAAATCAATTTATTTTTTGAGCCATCTACAAGGACACAGAGTTCATTTGAATTAGCTGGTAAAAGACTTGGCGCAGATGTTATGTCCATGAACATTAGTAATTCAGCAATTAAAAAAGGTGAAACATTAATTGATACAGCAATGACTTTAAATGCAATGCATCCAGATATTATTGTAATAAGACACCAAGACTCTGGTGCATGTAATTTATTATCTCAAAAAGTTAACTGTGCAGTGCTGAATGCTGGTGATGGTAGAAGAGAACATCCAACACAAGCTTTATTAGATGCATTAACAATTATAAATCGTAAAAAAAAAATTGAAGGTTTAAAAATTGCAATATGTGGTGATATACTTCATTCCAGAGTAGCTAGATCAAATATTTATTTACTTAATATGCTGGGTGCTGAAGTAAATATAATTGCTCCAACAAATTTAATGCCACGAGAAATTGGAAAATTCGGTGTTAATACTTTTACTGATATGAAAAAAGGTTTGAAAGATTGTGATATCGTTATGATGTTAAGATTACAAAATGAAAGAATGACAAGTTCATATCTTTCATCAAATAGAGAATATTATGAGTACTATGGATTAACTCCAGACAAATTGGAACATGCAAAATCTGACGCATTAATTATGCATCCTGGTCCAATGAATAGAGGTATAGAAATTGATACAATGTTAGCAGATGACATAAATAAAAGTGTAATTAAAGAACAAGTTGAACTTGGAGTAGCTGTGAGAATGGCTTGTTTAAAAATATTTTGTACATAGATGAAAAAACAATATTTTACAAATGCAAACATAATAGATCCTCATAACTCAATTAATGAAATTGGAGGTTTGATTATAAGCGAAGATGGTAAAATTGAAGCCATAGGTAAAAAAGTAAATACCAACAATCTTCCAAGTAGAGAAAAGCCTATTGATCTAAAAGGAAAATATATTTTTCCAGGATTGGTGGATATGCGGGTTTTTGTTGGTGAGCCTGGATATGAATATAAAGAAAATTTTAGAACTTTAAGTAATGCGGCATTATCAGGTGGGGTTACCTCAGTAGTTACAATGCCTAATACAGATCCAATAATTGACAATGTATCCATAGTTGATTTTTTAAAAAGAAGAGGAAGAGATAAATCAAAAATAAATATTTTCCCATGTGCTTCTTTAACGAAAAACATTGAAGGAACAAACATGACAGAATTTGGTCTTTTGCAAAGTAAAGGGATAATTGCTTTCACAGATGGAATAAAAACAATTCAAAATCCCAGATTAATGTCAAGAATAATGAATTCAGCTAAAGATTTAGGTTGTTTAGTTATGCAGCACGCAGAAGATTATGAACTTGCAAAAAATGGTATGATAAATTCTGGTATTATCGCATCTAAATTAGGATTATCAGGTATACCCGAGATCGCTGAGAGAATATTAATAGAAAGAGATTTAACATTACTTGAAAAAGCTAAATGTAGATATCACATATCTCAGTTATCATCGCAAAAATCAATTGAAGTGATTAAATATAAAAAAGAGTTTGTAAAATTCACATCAGGAGTTTCTATTAACAACCTTTCTTTGAATGAAAATGATATTGGAGATTTTAGAACTTTTTTGAAATTATCCCCACCATTAAGAAGAGAAGAAGATAGATTGGCTTTAGTTCAGGGATTAAAAGATAATCTAATTGATGTTATTGTTTCAGATCATAAACCTGAAGATGAGGAGTCAAAAAGGTTAACTTTTGCACAAGCAGCAACAGGCGCATCTGGTATCGAAACTCTCTTAGCTCTAAGTTTAGAATTATATCACAATGAGTCTCTTAAACTTGAAACTATTATTAGAGCTCTAACATCAAATCCAGCTAAGATATTAAAAATAAACAAAGGTAATTTATCAGTCGGTAATGATGCTGACTTATGTATTGTTGATATAGATAAACCCTGGATTGTAAAAAAAGACAATTTAATTTCAAAATCAAAAAATACTTCAATCGAAGATAAAAAACTTCAAGGAAAAGTTACAAATACATTTGTAAAAGGCAAAGAATTATTTAAGCTATAATATGGATATTTTTTTAATAGGTATAATGTGTTACCTAATGGGCTCAATTCCATTTGGTTTTATACTTACAAAAATATTTTTAAAAAAAGATATCAGAGAGATTGGTTCTGGAAATATAGGTGCAACTAATACTCTAAGAACTGGAAATAAAACTATTGGTTATTCAACATTAACCTTAGATATTTTAAAAGCTATAATACCAGTTATCTATGTTAAAATTTTTTATCAAGACTTTTTATATATTGCTTCTTTGTGTGCATTCTTAGGTCATTTATTTCCAATATGGCTTAAGTTTAAAGGAGGCAAAGGTGTTGCAACTTATGTTGGAATTTTATTTGCTTTAAATATTTATTTTGGAATTATCTTTACTATTTCTTGGTTTGTAACTTTTTTTATTTCTAGGTATTCTTCACTTTCATCGTTAATAGGTGCAGCTTCTATACCAATCTATTTATTAATATTAACAGATTATGATCAAGTGATTTTTTTTGCTATAATGTTTGTCTTAATATTTTTTACCCATAGAGAAAATATCAAAAGATTGAAAAATAAAGAAGAAACTAAGACAAAAATTTATTAATTTGACTATCTAGGTCTTTTGGGTAGTTTGTAGACTATGAATTTGGTCATTGTTGAAAGTCCTGCAAAAGCGAAAACTATCAATAAATATTTAGGTGATAATTACAGAGTTTTAGCTAGTTACGGCCATATTAGGGATTTACCTTCTAAGAATGGATCTGTTGATCCTGAACAAGACTTTAAAATGCAGTGGGAGGTTGATAGTTTTTCCAAAAAATATCTTAAAGAAATAACTGATGCAGCAAAAGATTCATCTAAGATTATATTAGCTACCGACCCTGATCGTGAAGGTGAAGCTATTGCTTGGCACGTAAAAGAATATTTGAATGAAAAAAAACTTTTAAAAGATAAAGAAATCGAGAGAGTCGTATTTAATGAAATAACCAAAAAAGCTGTCATAAAAGGAATCGAAAACCCAAGGCAAATTGAACCTCATCTAGTTGATGCTTATATGGCCAGAAGAGCTTTAGATTACTTAGTGGGTTTTAATATTTCACCAATACTCTGGACAAAACTCCCGGGTTCAAAATCTGCAGGAAGAGTTCAATCTGTTGCTTTAAAATTAATTACTGAAAGAGAACATCAAATTGAATCATTTAAACCAGAGGAGTTTTGGACTTTAAGTATAAACTTTACTGATCAAAATAATCAAAATATTACTGCAAGTATCAGTCAATTAGATAATAATAAAATTGAAAAATTTTCATTCAGAAACAAAAATGAAATAAATAAAGCTATAGCAAATATAAATAAAAAAAAATTTAGTATAATAGATATTTCAAGTAAAGTAGTTAATAGAAATCCATCTGGTCCATTCACTACATCTACTCTTCAGCAAACTGCATCGAGTAGATTGGGTTTTGGTGCATCTAGAACAATGCAAATTGCACAAAAACTTTATCAAGGTATAGAGATAGAGGGTGAAACGATTGGTTTGATCACTTATATGAGGACTGATGGAACCAATTTATCCAAAGATGCGGTTTCAGCTTTCAGAGATTATATTCAAAAAGAAATTGGTAGTGAATATTTACCTAAGGATTCTTTAAATTACTCTGGTAAAAAAGCCAAAAATGCCCAAGAAGCTCACGAAGCAATTAGACCTACAGATATTTTCAGAACACCCCAAAGCGTTAAAAAGTATTTAAGTACAGATCAAAATAAACTATATGACCTTATTTGGAGTAGAGCATTATCATCTCAAATGGAATCAGCTAAGTTTGATAGAAATACTATTACAATAACGTCAGAAAATAATGATACTATTTGCAAAGCTAGCGGGTCTGTTCTCAAATTTGATGGATTTTTGAAAATTTATAATAATCAAAGTAAGGATGATGATGAAAATATTTTACCAGCTGTGTCTAAAGGTCTTGTTAATATCGAGGCATTGGTAGACGAACAACATTATACACAACCCCCACCAAGGTACTCAGAGGCAAGTTTAGTAAAAAAACTAGAGGAGCTAGGTATTGGAAGACCATCTACTTATGCAAGTATTATTTCAACTATTGCTAATAGAGGATATGCAGAAATAATAAATAAAAGATTTTTTCCTACTGACAGAGGCAAATTAATCTCTGCCTTTTTAGAAAAATTGTTTTCAAAATATGTAGATTATAATTTTACTGCAGGATTAGAGGATCAACTTGACGAGATTACCTCAGGTAAAGAAAGCTGGATAAAAGTTTTAGAGCTCTTCTGGAAAGATTTTAATAATAATGTAACAGAAGTAAAAGAAATAAGGACAAGAGAAGTTTTAGATATGCTTAATGATAGTTTAGGAGATTTAGTGTTTAGTAAGAATAAAGAGGGAAAAGTTGATAGAAATTGTAAATTATATAATGAAAGTTGTAAAAATCCTGATGGGGGTACCTTAAGTCTGAAAAATAGCTTCAGAGGTGGTGCTTTCATTGGTTGTTCAAAATATCCAGATTGTAAATTTACTAGACCGTTATCTAAATCAAAAGCTGCAGCTCAAGCTCAGTTAGCAGAGCCAATATTACTTGGTCAAAATGAAAAGGGTAAAGATATCTTTTTAAAAAACGGTAGATTTGGTCCCTATCTCCAGTATGAAATTATTAAAGATGAAGAAAATATTGAAATTAAAAAAAAGAAAAAAAAGAAATCAAAAAATAAGATTAATGATAATGTTAAAAACATATCTATTCCAAAGGGTATTGATCTCAAAACCGTTGATTTAGACAAAGCTAAATTCTTGTGTTCTCTACCAAAAAGACTCGGAATTAATCCTGAGAATGAAAAAGAAATTATTTTGAATACAGGTAGATTTGGTCCTTATTTAAAATGTGAAAATAAATCTGCAAGAATTGAAAATGTAGACGAAATATTTTCAATCGGTCTGAATAGAGCTATTACACTAATTGCTGAGGCCAAACCAGGAAGAATGTCTTCATCTATCATTAAAGATTTAGGTGAACATCCAGAAGATAAGAAACCTGTTAGAGTTATGAAAGGTCAGTATGGTCCTTATATTAAATACAAGTCCTTAAATGCCACAATACCAGAGGAAAAAGATCCTATTGAACTCACTATGGAAGAAGCACTAATATTAATTGAGAAAAGAAAAGAATACGATAAAAATAAAAAAAAGAAAAAAAAATGAAAAAAGTATTTATATATACGATAATATTATTTTTTACTTTTACTTTGAAAGTTTTATCAGATGATAAACAATGTAATGATTTCAAGAAATATTCAGTAGATTATATGAAATGTAAAACAAACCAATTAAAGATTAAAACACTTGAAACTGGACAAAAAATAAAGGATAAAACAGTAAGTACTAGTAAAAATATAATAAAAGATACTAAAGAATATCAAAGTAAAGAGTGGTCTGAAGAGAAAAAAAAAATTAATAAGATAAAAGAGAAAGTCTTTGATTAATGTCCTTTAAAGAGAATCTAAAAAAAAATAATATTATTTTACCAAAAGCTGCTGATCCTGTAGGTTCTTATGTAGCATCAAAAATTTCAGGTAAACTCATATTTATATCAGGACAAATTTCAATTGATGAAAATGGTGTTTTGATAAAAGGAAAACTTGGGAATGAATTAGACGTAGAGGCTGGTTATAATGCTGCAAAAAGATGTGCTTTAAGTATAGTTGCTCAAGTAAAAAAAATATGTAACGATGATTTGGAAAAAGTTAAATCTTGTATAAAATTAACTGGATATGTTAATTCAACAAATGATTTTACTGATCAACCAAAAGTTATAAATGGTGCTTCTGATTTAATTGCATCTGTTTTTGGTGATGCAGGAATGCATACAAGAGCAGCTGTAAGTGTTAATAGTCTTCCATTAGGTGTTGCTGTAGAAGTTGATGCTATATTTGAGCTAAATTAAAATTTATTTTCCAATACAATAGTATTTAAAACCTTGATTTATAATTTTCGATGGTGAGTATATATTTCTCATATCATATATAATAAATTTTTTACCTTTTACTAAATTTCTAAAATTAATTGACTTAAAATCATTCCATTCTGTATGAATTATTACAAGATCTGAGCCTTTTACAGAATCTTTGATATTATCAATATAGGAAACATTTTTAGTTTTTGAAAATTCTTTTTTAAATCCAGTCGGGTCATAATATTTTATTTTTGCGCCTTTTTTTACTAAAGCTGGTATCATTGATAAGCTTGATGAGTCTCTCATATCATCAGTGTTAGCTTTAAATGTAACACCCAAAAAAGTTATTCTCTTGTTTCTAATCTTATTTTTCAAAATTTTGAAAACTCTACCTAGTAAAAGATTAGATCGATTTTTGTTAGATTTTATTACTGACTTTATTACTGATAAATCAGTTTTGAATTTATCAGCAGTTGAAGTTATAGCTTTGGTATCTTTTGGAAAACAAGATCCACCATATGCTGGACCAGCTCTTAAAAAACGACCACCTATTCTTTTATCTAAACCCATTCCAATTGAAATATCTTCTACATCTATCCCAGTTTTTTCACACAAATTCGCTATTTCATTAATAAATGTAATTTTTGTAGCCAAAAATGCATTTGAGGCATATTTAATCAACTCTGCAGCTTTTCGCGATGTATTAATGTACTGAGCTCCTTTAGAAATTAGAGGTGTGTACAAAGTATTCATAATACGATTAGACTTTTTATCATTAGCACCTACAACTATTCTATCTGGATACGTAAAATCTCTTATAGCCTCACCTTCTCTAAGAAATTCAGGATTAGATATTACCGCAAATTTATTCTTATTATTTCTTTTTAATAATATTTTTTCAATTTCATCACCTGTTGTTAAAGGCACTGTGGACTTAGTGACTATTATCTTAAACTTATTAATAGATAAGCTGATCTCTTTTGCTACTTGATAAATTTGACTCAAATCTGCACTACTACCACCTTTTTTAGTAGGCGTTCCAACACAAACAAAAATAATATCTGAATCTTTAATAGATTTTTTTAAGTTATTTGAAAATTTTAATCTTTTGTTTTTAAAATTTTTTATTACTAGTTCTGTTAGACCGGGTTCATAGATAGGAATATTACCTTTTTTTAGCGAATCAATTTTCTTTAAATCTTTATCAACACAAATTACATCATTACCCAAGTCTGCAAAACATACTCCACTAACTAAACCAACATAGCCAGTTCCTATCATACAAAGCTTCATGATTTTGCTATTTCTAATGTTGATTTAATATAACCACTCATACTTCCACAATCCAAATATTTTCCAGTGAAATTATGAGCAACAAATTTTTCATTATTTTGTATCAATGATTGTATTGCATCAGTAATATGAATTTCACCACCTTTACCTGGTTTTTGATTTAACAATTTAGAAAATATCTTTTTTGGAAGAATATATCTTCCTATTACAGCTTTATTTGATGGTGCTTTAGTGATTGTGGGTTTTTCAATTACATCTTTTATAACGTAATTATTTTTATTTAATTTTTTTCCTAATTTATAAATTCCCCATCTTGAAACTGATTTTTTTGGGACGTTTATACTTGCCATTACAGATGATTTATAAAGATTATGTATATTAATCATCGACATTGAACAATTTTTCTTAATTATTAAATCATCAGGTAATAACATAAGAAAAAAATTATCGGTGATAAATTTTTTTGTTTTTAATACAGCATCACCTGTTCCCAAAGGTTTATTTTGGTAAACAAATTTAATCATCCTTTTATATTTTAAAATTTTTTTATATTCTTTAACAATTCTAGGATCTTTTTTTTTCTTAATAATCTTCTTAAAAAATTTATCATTATAAAAATAATTTTTGATCATTTGTTTTTTTTTTGAAATAATGAAAACTACTTCTTTGATGCCGGCCTCAATACACTCATCTAGAATGTATTCAATTCCAGGTTTGCCATTAATAGGCAAAAGTTCTTTAGCAAAAACACTGGTCAAAGGTAATAAACGTGTGCCTAATCCGGCGAGTGGAATAATTGCTTGTTTAATCATTTAAATGTTTTACTTATTAAAATATTTAATACAAATGAAAATTTTATTAACAAATAATGATTTAAATGAGGCATTATTAGGTAACTCAAATATAGGTTTTGTACCTACAATGGGAAGTCTTCACAAAGGTCATATCTCATTAATTAGAAAATCATTAATTCAATGCAATAAAACTATTGTAAGTATATTTGTTAATCCTACTCAATTTAACAATAAAAATGATTACATAAAATACCCTCGAAATATAAAAAGTGATTTAAAAATTTTAAAAAAATTAAAGGTAAATTTCATTTTCATACCAATAAAAAATCAAATTTATAACTCAAAAAATCCAATTAAAATCCAACTCTTAAAAAAAGATAAAATCCTATGCGCAAAATATAGAAAAGGCCATTTTGAAGGGGTTATTGATGTGATGACTCGCTTAACAAAAATTGTAAAACCATCAAAAATATACATGGGGGAAAAAGATTTTCAGCAATTAATCTTAGTAAAGAGATTTATTGAAAAAAATTTTAAATCAAAAATTGTATCTTGTAAAACTATAAGAAATAAAAATAAACTAGCTCTATCCTCAAGAAATTTACTTTTAGAGAAAAATAATCTAATTAAAGCTGGAAAAATTGCTCAAAACTTAATTTCTTTTAAAAAACGATTTTTAAAAAAAATAATTTCCAAAAAAGTGATTTTAACAAAAAAGAAAGAATTAAAAAAAAAATTCAATCTGAATATTGAATATCTAGAAATTAGAAATAAAAAAAATTTACAACCTTCTTACAAGGTAAAAAATTCTAAAATATTCATTGCATATTACTTAAATAAAATAAGGCTAATTGATAATTTTTAATATTTATAGAAAATATGCACCAACACCTAAAAAAGAAACAAAACCAATCACATCTGTAATTGTAGTTACAAAAACACCAGATGCTATTGCAGGATCAATATTCATTTTCTTTAATGTAACAGGCACTACTATTCCAAATAACCCTGCTACAACCATCGTCAATACCATTGAAATAGAAATTATTAGTGAAAGTTGGTAATCCTGAAACCAAATTTGAACTATGAATGAACTGATAATAGCAAAAATAATTCCATTTAAGATACCTATGTTAAATTCTTTAAATATATTTTGATTAAAATTATTTTTCGTTAAGTCGTTTGTAGCAAGAGTTCTGATTGTTACAGCCAAAGTTTGCATTCCAGCATTTCCTCCCATTGATGCAACAATTGGCATTAAAAAGGCTAAAACTACCATTTGTTCAATAGTTGCACCGAATAAACTTATACAATAAGTAGCTAGAAAAGCTGTAAATAAATTTAATAACAACCAGTTAAACCTTCTTTTTGTTTTTGTAATCACACCATCTGTAATTTCTTCGTCTCCTACCCCTGCTAATCTTAGAGCATCTTCTTCAGCTTCTTCTTTTAAAACTGTAAGGACATCATCAGATGTAATCATACCAACTAATTTGTTATTTTTATCCACAACACATGCTGAATTTAAATTATAATTTTCAAATGAATGCCCTACTTCTTCTCTATCCATATCTACTGGAATTAAAAAAATTGAGTCATCCATTATTGAAGACATTTTGGTTTCTCTAGATGTTCTTAAAACTTTTGATGAAGGAACAGCTCCAATAGGTTTGAAATTTTCATCAACAATATAAATTTCTAAAAATTGTTCAGGTAGATCCTCATTTTCTCTTAAGTAATCAATTGTTTGTCCCACAGACCAATTGCTAGGAATAGCTGTAAACTCCCTCTGCATAATTCTTGCAGCACTTTCTTCTGGATAACTTAGACCTTCTAAAAGAGCAAAACGATCTTTTGGAGGCAACAAGCTTAAAATAGAATTCTTATCTTTCTCATCAACATTTTCTAAAATTGCTATTGCATCATCAGATTCGAGATTCTTTAATATTCTTACAATAGCTTCTGATGATAAATATTTAATAATTTCAGTCTGAACTGATTCATTAAGCTCAATAAATACTTCTGGATCTATCTTGAAATTATTAAGTTTAATTAAATTTTCTCTATCATTTTCACTTAAATGCTCAATTATATCAGCAGCATCTGCTGGGTGCATTGCTTTAAAAGAATTTGTAATAAACTGAGCATCATTATTAGAGATTTTATCAGTTACAACTTTTATATATTCTTTATTAAATTCAAAATTGACTTTTTTATCTTTGATTTTTTTTATTAAAGCCATAAATTTACCTATTATTCTGACGGAACTTTTAATACATAATAAAAAGAATACAATTTATAAATGAATATAGAAATTAAAAAGTCACAAAAACCAGTAAAATACGAAGATGCTTTATCACTTATGGAGAGACGTCTCCTTGAAATAGATCAAAATAAATCTAATGATTTAATTTGGATTTTAGAACACGATGAAATCTACACTGCAGGAAAAGCATATAATGAGGATGAAATTATTGATAAATCTATAACAATTTTTAAAACAAATAGAGGTGGAAAAATAACTTATCATGGACCAGGACAATTAATCTGTTATTTTGTTATAGATTTAAAAAAAAGAAAAAAGGATATAAGAAAATTTATATCTATTATTGAACAAACGATTATTGAAACCCTTAAATATTATCACATTAATTCTTTTCCAGATAAAGATAATATTGGGGTCTGGTATGATGACGATACAAAAATTAAAAAAATTGCTGCAATAGGAGTTAGAGTAAGTAAATGGATTGCTTATCATGGTTTCTCAATAAACATAAATAATGATTTAGAAAAATATAGAGCAATAATACCATGTGGAATTTCAGATAAAGGAATAACAAATTTAAAAAATATAAAAGATCAAAATTATGATGGTATAGAAAATATATTGATTAAAAATTTTATTTCAAACCTTAAAAATTTAAACGTTTAGCTTTTAATAATTTTCTGAAATAATCTGGTAGTAAGGCTGTATAAGTGTGTTTGATATTGTTAATCATAAATCTAATCTGATATGAGTGTAACATTAAATTCTTATTAATACCTTTATTTGAGTTTGATAATTTATATTTAATATCTCCAAAGATTGGTTGTCCTAACGCATATAATTGTTTTCTAAGTTGATGTTTACGTCCTGTGATAGGTTTAAGCTCTACCAAACTAGCTTCTGAATTTTTATCAATTACTTTGAATATTGTTCTTGCATTTTCAATAATCTTTTTATCTCCATCATATCTAATTAAGCGGTCATTCCATTCTCCAGAATTTTTTTGTAATTCTCCGTGGCAAATAGCTAAATAAGTCTTATGCACTTTTCTTAATCTAAATAGTGAAGTTAATAATTGTGCACTTTCTCTTTTTTTTGCAATTATAAATACTCCTGAAGTATCTTTATCAAGTCTATGAACAGAATAAGGTTTGCTATTTTTAAAAATTTCGCTTTTAGCAAAAATATCTACTAAGTTTTTTTTAGATTTTGTACCACCCTGGACAGAAATACCAGAACTTTTATTCAAAACTATAAAATTTTCATTATTTTCAATTATCAAATTTTCATTGGATTTAATTATTTCTTTTGTAGGATTAAATCTTATTTTATTTTTTAATTTTTTTTCATCAAAGTTAAAGTTAAATAACTCAATTTTGTCATTAGTTTTTATCTTATATGAACTTTTAATCTTTTTTTTATTTAATTTTATTTTTCCAGATCTTAAACTTTTTTCTATTAATCCCTGAGGAATTTTACCCAATGAATGTCTTAACCATCGGTCAATACGCATATCGTTATACGTTGAGTCAACGATAAACGACTTTTTCATGATTTAAAATTTAAGCTATAGCCTGTTTTTTTTCTTCAGCCTTAGGTGTTTCTTTATTATTATCTTTTTTCTTTTTATCGACTCTTTTTGCTTCTAAATCTCTATCTACAAATTCAATTATAGCCATTGGTGCATTGTCTCCATACCTAAATCCTGCTTTAATAATTCTTGTATAGCCACCGCTTCTATTTTCATATCGTTTTGATAAAGTTTTTTTAACTTTATTTGCACATTTAATATCTTGTAGTTTAGAAACTAGTTGTTTTGTGGTTTGTAAATTATCTTTTTTTCCAAGTGTTATAATTTTATCTGCTTGTGGTTTTAAAAATTTAGCTTTTGGTAAAGTAGTCTTGATTTGCTCATATTTTATAAGCGTGTTAAGCATATTTTTCAAGAGAGCTTTTCTATGCTCAGAAGTTCTATTGAGTTTTTTATTTGCCATTCCATGTCTCATTAAATGGCCTCCTCTAATTTCTTAGACATTTCAGCAATATTATCTGGTGGCCAATTAGGCACTTCCATACCTAAGTATAAAGACATCCCAGTTAACACTTCTTTTATCTCATTTAAAGATTTTCTTCCAAAGTTAGGGGTTCTTAACATTTCACCTTCAGATTTTTGTACTAAATCACCTATGTAGATAATATTATCATTTTTTAAACAATTCATTGATCTTACTGAAAGTTCAAGTTCATCAACTTTTCTTAATAAATTTTTATTAAATTCAGGTTCTGTAGAAACTTCTTTTATTGGTGCTTCGACAGGCTCATCAAAATTTATAAACATCTTAAGTTGATCTTGAAAAATTCGTGCTGAGTAAGCAACAGCATCTTCAGCGGATATAGAACCATTTGTTTCAACAACCATAGTTAGTTTATCATAATCTAAAGCTTTTCCCTCTCTTGCAGTACTGACTGAATATGAAACTTTTTTTACTGGACTATATAAAGAGTCTATAGCAATTAATCCTAAGGGTGGTTCTTCAGGTTTGTTTAAGTCTGCTGGAACATAGCCTTTGCCTGTGTTAACATTCATTTCCATATGAAAGTTGGTATTTTCATCTAAATTACAAATTACCATATCAGGGTTCAAAATTTCAACATCAGCAATTGGCGTAATATCAGAAGCTTTAATTTCTCCAGGGCCTTTGGCATCCAAAATTAATTTTTTTGTTCCATCTGACATACATTTTAATGCAAGTGATTTTACATTTAAAACTATATCAGTTACGTCTTCTCGTACCCCTTTTATTGATGTAAATTCGTGAAGAACGCCATCGATTTGTATAGATGTTACTGCAGCTCCTCGTATTGAAGATAATAAAATTCTTCTTAAAGAATTTCCAAGAGTCAGTCCATATCCCTTTTCAAGTGGTTCAGCAACAATTGTAGCTTGGGTTAGGTCATCGCTTATTTTTACATCTAACTTGGATGGTTTTATTAATGACTTCCAATTTTTGATATTTACATTTTCTGTTTCCATTAAACTCTCCTCTTTTTTGGTGGTCTAGTTCCATTATGTGGCATTGGTGTAGTATCTTTTATTGATAAAATTTTGAAACCTCTTGCTTGTAATGCTCTTAGAGCAGTCTCACGACCCGAGCCAGGTCCCTTTACTTCTACAGATAAAGTTTTCATTCCATACTCTAATGCTTTCGATGCAGCAGCATCGGCAGCAATTTGAGCTGCATAAGGAGTTGATTTTCTCGAACCCTTAAAACCTTTCTGTCCAGCTGAAGCCCATGAAACAATATTTCCATTTGTATCTGCTATTGAGATTATTGTATTATTAAAAGTCGACTGTACATACGCTATTCCATTTAGAATATTTTTTTTTATTTTCTTCTTTTTTGAATATGAACTTTTATTAATTTTTTTTGAAGATTTTTCAATTTTTTGGTCTTTATTTTCAACCTTATCAATTTTAGCCATAATTATTTTTTAAGTGGTGTTAATTTTTTGCCTGCAATTGCGATTGCTTTACCTTTTCTTGTTCTTGCATTACATCTTGTTCTTTGACCTCTAACTGGAAGTTTTTTTCTATGTCTAGAGCCTCTGTAACAAGCTAAGTCTATCAATCTTTTTATGCTTAAGGAATAATCTCTTCTTAAATCACCCTCAACTTTAAAATTTTGATCTATATATTCTCTTATTTTTAAAATTTCTTCATCTGTTAATTCATTAACTCTTTTTTTACTTGGTATTTCTAATGATGAACAAATTTGTTTAGAAAATTTATCACCTATTCCATATATATATGTAAGACCTATTTGGACTAACTTGTTTTGGGGAATGTTAATACCTGCTATACGAGCCATAAATTTTGAGATAATTTTTAGCCTTTTATATAAGAAGATCTTTTAAAGTCAACGCCTTAAACCTTAATAAAACTATCTATTTTAGCTGTTATTTCCTCAATTTCTAAAGATCCATCAATTTCATAAAAATTTGGATTTTTTGAATAGAACTCTAAAACGGGTTTAGTTGTTTCCATGTAAGTATCGTATCTTTTAATAATAGTATCTGAGTCATCATCAGCCCTATTCTCAATAATTTTTCTTTTTTCAATTCTTTTAACAATTGTATCTTTGTTTACATTTAAGAAAAAAATAAGATCTACTTTTTGTTTTGAGTCATTTAATAATATATCTAAATTTTTAGCCTGATTTAGTGATCTGGGATATCCATCAAAAATTAATTTCCCTTTTCTTTGAGGATCTGAAATAATGTTTTTAATTAGTTCGTTAACTATTTCATCGCTAACAAATTTTCCATCATTCATATCATTAATTATTTTTTTTCCAATATCTGAATCTTTTTTAATTTCATCTCTTAACATATCACCAGTTGATATTTGGAAACCATTAATTTTTTCTTGAATATATTTAGCTTGCGTTCCTTTACCTGCGCCTGGGGGACCAAACAAAATAATATTCACTTAATTATTTTCCAAATTTAGTTTTTTTAATTAATTGCTCGTATTGTGAGCTCATTAATCTTGTTTGAATTTGAGTAACTGTATCTATCGCAACAACTACAACAATTAATATAGATGTTCCTCCTAAGTAAAAAGGTATCGGATAATTTGCGATGAGAAACTCTGGCATTAAACAAACTAATGTGAGGTATAAGGCTCCAATGGTAGTTAATTTTGTTAAAATATTTTCAATATAAAGTGCAGTACTTTCACCTGGTCTAATTCCTGGAACAAAACCACCATATTTTCTTAGATTATCAGCTGTTTCAGTTGGATTAAAAGTTATTGAAGTATAGAAAAATGTAAAAAAAATTATTCCTGATGCATATAATAACATATACAAAGGTTGGCCTTGAGTGAAATAAGAGCTTATATTTAAAAAAGTTTCACTTTCAGATAAATTAAAATTTGAAAATGTTACAGGTAATAATAATAAAGCGGAGGCAAATATAGCTGGTATAACACCAGCCTGGTTTATCTTTAAAGGTAAATGTGATGATTCACCACCGTACATTTTATTTCCCATTTGTCTTTTAGGATAATTAATTAAAATCTTTCTTAAAGCACGTTCCATAAAAACAATAAAAAGAATTGTTAATATTAAAAGGACAAAAATTGCTATAATCATAATAGTTGAAACAGCTCCAGTTCTTCCAAGTTCAAAAGTTGTGACAAGTGCTCTTGGTATTTCTGCAACTATGCCTGCAAAAATAATTAGTGATATACCATTACCAATCCCTCTTTGAGTTATTTGCTCACCTAACCACATTAAAAAAATTGTTCCAGCAACAATAGTAGTTACTGTTGATATTTTAAAAAATAAGCCAGGATTTATTACTAAATTAGCAGATGACTCTAAACCTACAGCTAAACCATATCCTTGAACAGTTGCAAGCAATACAGTTCCATATCTTGTTATTTGAGTTATTTTTGCTCTTCCATTTTCTCCTTGTGCTTTTAAGTTTTTAAAATAATCTGAAACACCAGTAAGAAGTTGAACAATAATTGATGATGAAATATAGGGCATTATTCCTAAAGCAAAAATTGCCATTCTGCTGACAGCACCTCCTGCAAAAACATTAAACATGCCTAATAAACCTTTTTGATTACCATCCATTAAAATTTTTAACTGATCAGGATCAATTCCTGGTAATGGTACAAAAGTTCCAAATCTATAAACTGCTAATATAGCGATAGAAAAAATTATTCTATTTCTTAAGTCATTTGAAGGTGTGCTGGCGCTCATTAAATTGTTATTATTTTTTCAATTGAATAGATCCACCTATTTTTTCAAGTTTGGCTACAGCTGATTTTGATGCTAAATCTGCTTCTATGTCTATTTTATCTTTAATCTCACCAGTTCCTAAAATTTTTAATTTATTTGAATTTTTATTTATTAATTTTAATTTTTTAAGTAGATCAGAGTTTAATATTTCAGTAGTCTTAATACTTTTTTTACTTATGTAAAACTGTATCTTTTCTAGATTTAATATCGCAATGTTTTGTTTGCTAAATGAGTTAAAACCTCTTTTAGGCAATCTTCTATATAAAGGCATTTGAC
>CACGKR010000001.1 GCA_902573705.1 uncultured Pelagibacteraceae bacterium | reverse complement strand
AAAAGGTTTCTTTTTTTTAGAAAAAACACAAGATGATCAAAGAAAGAAATGTATTAAACCCACTATTAATTTTGTAAAAGAATTTGACAATTATCTTAAAAAATTAAGAGAAATTTCTATTTAATTAAATTTTATTCAAAACTAGTTTTACCGTTTCACCCATCACGGATGGATTTTTTGAAATTGTAACTCCACATTCTTTTAACATTTCAACTTTTTCAACTGCACTTTCTCCATAAGCAGAAACAATAGCACCTGCATGTCCCATTACTCTACCTTTAGGTGCTGTTAAACCTGCTATGTATCCGATTACTGGTTTTTTCATATTCTCTTTTGCAAATTCTCCAGCAGCAACTTCTTGGGGGCCACCTATTTCACCAATCATCAAAACCGCATCAGTTTCGTCATCAGTTTCAAATTTTTCAATTATATCTCTGAAAGAACTCCCATTTATTGGGTCTCCACCAATCCCAACACTTGTTGAAATACCTATATCTAAATTTTTTAATTGTTGAGCAGCCTCATATCCAAGAGTACCAGACCTACTTATAATTCCTACTCTTCCTTCTTTATAAATATGACCTGGCATAATTCCTAACATAGATTTTCCAGGACTAATAATTCCTGCACAATTTGGTCCGACTAATGTCATCTTTTCATTTCTTGAATACCTTCTCATATATCTTTTAATTTTAATCATGTCATGTGAAGGGATGCCATCAACTATCGCTACACATGTTTTTATACCTGCATCCGCTGCTTCCATTGCTGAGTCTGCCGCAAAAGCTGGTGGTACAAATAATATTGATGCTGTTGCTCCAGTATTATTTACGGCATCTTTAACAGTATTAAAAACTGGTTTATCCAAATGTTTTTGGCCACCTTTTCCAGGGGTAACACCTCCAACAACATTAGATCCATATTTTATCATTTCCTCTGCGTGAAAAGTTCCCATCTTTCCAGTAAATCCCTGAACTAAAATTTTTGTATTTTTTTCAATTATGACTGCCATTTTATTTTTTCAATGCTGCAACTGCTTTATTTGCAGCGTCTTCTAAAGTATTTGCTTCAATATATTTTAATTTGCTATCCTGAAGAATTTTATTTCCTTTTTCAACGTTTGTTCCCGCTAATCTTATTACTAGTGGAACTTTAATTTCTATTTTTTCTAACGCTTGGACTATTCCTTCAGCAACCCAATCACATCTATTAATTCCTGCAAAAATGTTAACTAAAATAACTTTCACTTTCTTATCCATAGTGATTAATCTAAAAGCTTTAACTATTTTTTCAGGTGTTGCTCCGCCACCCACATCAAGAAAATTAGCGGGTTCGCCCCCTGCCAATTTAATCATATCCATTGATGCCATTGCCAATCCAGCACCATTAATAATATTTCCAATATTTCCATCTAAACTTACGTAGTTAAGACCCCTATCAGATGCATAAACTTCTTTGTCATCCTCTTGTGTTTTATCTCTTAGTTCAGAAACTTTATCTCTTCTAAACATTGCATTATTATCAAAACTCATTTTGCAATCTAAAGCTAAGATTTGCTTTTGTTTTGAAATCACTAAGGGGTTTACTTCGACCATAGTTGCATCTAATTCACTAAAAGCTTTAGCACATCCAACTATAGTTTCTGAGGCTCTCCTGATTAACTCTGGTTCAATACCCAATCCAAATGCTAATTCTCTTGCTTGAAAACTTTGTATACCAACTGCGACTTCAATTTTAGATCTAATTATAGACTTAGGTTTTTCTTTAGCAATTTCCTCAACACTCATTCCACCTTCAGTAGAGGCTACAACCATTATACTTTCTGAGCTTCTATCGAAAACTAATCCTAAATATAATTCTTTTTCAATATCAGTCGCTTCTTCAATATAAATTCTATTAACTATTTTTCCTTCGGGACCTGTTTGATTTGTGACTAGTTTTTTGCCTAAAAGTTTATCTGTTGCCTGAGCAACTTCTAAAGGTGAATTACAAACAATTACCCCACCAGCTTTACCTCTTGCCCCTGAGTGTATTTGTGCTTTAACTACCCATTTTGATCCACCAATTTCTCTAGCTTTGTTTTCTGCTGTCTCAGGGCTATAAACGATTCCTCCTCTTGGTATCGTTACACCAAAACTTGATAATATTTCTTTAGCTTGGTATTCGTGTATATCCATAATCTATTTATTATTTATTTGTTTATCTATATTAACAATATTTTCAGCCATTCTTGCTGATGCAGCATCTATCATCCTGCCATCAAGTTGTGCAGCCCCTTTTCCTGCTTTTGCTGCTTTATCAAGTTCTTCTAAAATTCTTTTTGCTTTATCTACTTCTGATTTTGGTGGAGAAAAAACTTTATTTGCAAGTTCAATTTGTGATGGATGAATTGCCCATTTACCTTCTATGCCGATAGCTGCTCCTCTTTTTGCTGCTTCTATATAAGAATCAGGATCATTGAAATCGCCAAAAGGACCGTCTATCGCTCTCAGGCCATAAGCCCTACATGTCATTACTAATTGTGAAAGTCCGTGATGCCATTGATCGCCTGGATAATCAGGATTTAATCCACCTATTACGACAGTTCTTGCTCTTAAACTTGCAGCATAATCCGCAACACCAAAATGAAGGGCTTCTAGTCTATCACTAGACTTTGCAATTTCTTTTATATTTGACATGCCTAATGCAGTTTCAATTAAACATTCAATCCCTATTTTATTATTTAATTTTTTACTTGTTTCTATTTGTGTTAATAAACAATCAATCATGTAAACATCACTTGCAGTACCAGCTTTTGGTAAAAGAACTGTATCAAGTTTTTCTCCAGCTTCCTCTACTACATCAATTAAATCTTTATACATATAATGAGTATCAGGACTATTAATTCTGACTGAAATTGTTTTACCTTTTTCTCTCCAATTTATCTCTTTCAAAGCTTTAACAACATTCTGGCGAGCTGTAGTTTTATCCATCGGTGAAACAGCATCCTCTAAATCTAAAAAAATATAATCAGCTTTAGAATTTAAAGCTTTTTCAAACATTTCTGGAGATGATCCTGGAACTGCAAGCTCACTTCTTTGCAATCTAGATTTTGCTGGCTTGTAATACTTAAAACTCATTTAAAATAGTATATTTTTTGACAGATATTATTAAAGAAAATAATAACGTATTTTTTATATATATAGTTTTTAGTAGTATAAAATAAACTTTAATAAGAATTTTGTATTTGTTACAGATTCAATAATAAGTAAATATGTCAAATATACCAACTAAAGCTAAAGTAGTAATTATTGGCGGAGGCATTCACGGACTAAGTACTGCTTGGAAATTATCAGAAACATATAAAAATCCTGGTGACATTGTCGTTTTAGAAAAGAAAGATACTGCTGCTGGTGCCAGTGGAATAGCTTGTGGAGTAGTAAGAAATAACTACTTTCAACCAGCTATGAGAGAATTAATGGCTCATTCAGTTTCTGTTTGGGAAAGTGATCCAGACGCATTCAAATATAATGCTGTCGGATATTTACAAATATCACCAGAGGTTATGCATAAAGATGTAGCAACAATTTATGAGCAACAAAAAGCTATTGGATATGACTCAGAATTTATAGAGGGTGAAAAAGACTGTATGAAATATATGAAGGGAATGTTTGATGACTGGCAAGCACAAGGAATTACATCCGTACTTCATGAAAAAAAAGGTGGTTATGCATTTAACAAAGATTCTATTAAGGCGCTTGAGAACAAATCTACTTCAAATGGTGTTCAAGTTATTAAGGGTATTAAAGTAAATGGATTTAAAAGAGGAAGCAATAGTAAGGCAGTTACAGGTGTTGAAACTGATAAAGGGACAATTGATTGTGAGCAAGTGGTTATCGGAGCGGGACCATGGGCAAGAGATTTCTGGAATATGTTGGAACTTCCTAAGACTGCAAACATCAAAGGTAAAGATGGTAAAATGCATACAACTGATATGTGGACTTATTGGATGTTGCAAGAAGGAGTAATCGGTGTTGAGCCAGATTTTTTAAAAATGAATAATGGTAAACAACCACCTGTAATTCACGTTGACTCAACTGCACCTTTATATTCAGATAAAACTAAGAAACTAATTACTGATAAAATTTGGGGAATATACTATAAACCTGATATCGAAGGCTTAGGTGTCCAAGGTGGAACTTCTCCTTACATTGTTGATAAACATTTTGATAAAGTAAATGTTGATCCTTATGGAATAGACTCTCCAGAATATCAAACTACAGAAGCTTTTAACGACATGTGGTGTTCTGCTTTAGCGCATTGTCAAAAAAGATTTGAGGGAAAATCTGATCTATATAGAAAAGGACCATCAGGTGGTCTTGGATGTATGACACCAGATTCGTTTCCAATCTTTGATAGATTTTTAGAAAATGTTTATATGATAGCTGATGCTAATCATGGATACAAAATGATTGGTGTGGGAGAATTAGTAGCTAAAGAAATTCTTGGAACTGAAAGTGATTTATTGAAACCGTTTAGATACAACCGTTACGAGAAGGGAGAACTACACCCTACTTCGAACAGTCCGTTTCCTTGGAGCTAAACTTCAAGCCTAGACACTAATAAATTTTTCAGCTACGTTTGATTAAAAAATAATTCATTGAGGGAAAAATGACGGATCTAGAAAAACACGTTAACCAGCCAGGCAGAGCAAAATTAGTAAAAAAAGTAAGAGATAAAATTAACGAGTTAGGAATAACTTATATTTATTTTCAATTTATTTCAGTAACTGGGAGAGTTGTTGGTAAAGGTATACCAGCAGATCATTGGGAGAGAACTGCTGAAAAGGGATTTCAATTAGTTTATGGAGCAACTGCAAACTTATTTTTAGATCGTCACAATAATTACATTGGATATGGTCCTGAAGCTAAAGAATTAGTCGGTATACCTGATCCTGAAACATTTGTTCAATTACCTTGGGACAAAAGAGTTGCTAGAGTTTTTTGTACTTGTTTTAGAAATAGAGAAGAGAGAGAAAATCCAGGTGGACACTTAACTTCTGACTGTAGAGGAAATTTAAGAATAATTGCTGAAGAATTCAAGAAAAAACATGGTTATCAAATGAGGGTTGGTACTGAACCTGAAATGATGTGGTTAACTAAAAATGATGATGGCACACCAACAGGAAAAGGGTTTTCTAAACCTTTCTGTTATCATATTGATCAGTTTGAATCCTTAAGACCTGTTTTTATGAAAGTGATTGAGTATGCAAATGCAATGGGGCTTGATATGATTCAAGGTGACCATGAAGATGCACCAGGTCAATTAGAATTAAACTGGATGTATGATGATGTGTTAAGAAATGCTGACAGGCTTTCAACTTACAGACAAATTTGTGCCCAAGTCGCTAGAGAACATGGGTTGATTGCATGTTTTATGACAAAACCATTTATGGGAGTTTCAGCTAGTGGATGCCACACAAATCTATCTTTATGGAAGGGTGGAAAAGATGTTGTGAATAAATTAGGTCATAAAAAATTACCAGGTGTTGAAGAAGTATTTACTTATGTTGAAGGTGGAACGAATACATTTATGCCTGATACTAAAGATATGCAGCTTCCAGGAAAAGTTGGTCTGCAGTCTATTGGTGGTATAATGAAACATTTGCCAGCACTTACTGCAATCGGATCATCTACAGTAAATTCTTATAGAAGATTATGGGATCAAGGATTTTGGGCTCCAGTTTATGCAGATTGGGGGTATCAAAATAGAACTTGTGGACTTAGAGTCTCTGCTCCAGGCAGATTTGAATACAGATCAGTTGACTCGATGCATAATCCTTACTTAATGGGTGCAGCATTACTAAAAACTATGGATGATGGTCTTACAAACAAAATTGATCCAGGTAAGCCAGAATCTAGAAATATTTATGAAGCTCAAAAAGCTGGAAAGGATGTTAAAAAATTACCTTTAAGTTTAGGTGAGGCTCTTGATAGACTTTCTGAGGATAAGATAGTTCAATCAGCAATGCCAGATGAAATGTATAAAATATTTCATTGGTATAAAAATGATGAATGGGAGAAATTTTTGGGTGCAACAACTCAATGGGATCTAGATACATATTTAGATTGTTTACCATAGGATCAGGATTAACAGAGGCAAATTTATGTGCGGAATTGCAGGATTAATACATAGAGGTAAATCTTCAAAAGTAGGTCATGAGCTTCAAGGAATGTTACAAGCTCTGAAACACAGGGGTGAAGACTCAACTGGGTATGCTTTATATGGAGATACAGATGGTAAAAATTTCATCATGCGATTTAAAGTAGGTGAAAATGTTGGAGAAGGAAGTACATCAGTTGCTGAAGATGTGTCAGTTTATGATGAAAGGAAAAAAATTGTAGATAATTATCTTTCAGAGTTAGGTGCAAAAATTATTAAAGAAGAAAGGATACTACCCTACTCATTAAGATACGAAATAGAATATGATAAAAAAGATTTATTAAATTTTTCACAGAAAATTGAAAGTATTCCAGGTGTAGAAATTCTTTCAATGGGTAAATCCTTAGAGGTAATTAAAGATCTTGGAAACGCTAAAATGGTTTGTGATCGATATAATCTAGATAAACTTGTTGGAACACATGCAATAGGTCACGCAAGGATGGCAACTGAGTCTGGAGTAGATATAAAATCTGCACACCCTTTTTGGGGCTATCCATTTAGCGATGTATCAGTAGTTCATAATGGTCAACTTACAAATTACTGGAATAATAGAAGATCTTTGGAAAACAAAGGTATGAGATTTATGTCTGAATGTGACTCAGAATTAATAGCTGTTTATTTAGCAGAAAAAATGAGAGATGGCGCGTCATTAGAAGAAGGAATGAAAGAGTCTTTAACTGGTTTAGATGGAGTATTTACATATTTTGTAGCAACAAAAGACTCTTTAGGTATGGCAAAAGATACCATGGCAGCAAAACCATTAGTTTTATATGAATCTGATGATTTGGTAGCTATGGGTTCAGAAGAAATAGCAATTAGATCAATTTTACCTCAAGAAATTGATACTTATGACCCATTCGATGGAGAGGTTAAAGTATGGCAAATTTAAAAAATACAGAAAAGAAAACAAAAGCTCAGGCAATGGGTATGCACACTGAAGTTCTAACAGGTAGAACTCAACAAAAATTTTTTAATCCAGATGAAGCTGAAAATTTTTATTACTTTGGAACTTATGATGTAGATTTTAATAAAAGAACAGATCTTGATGTGAAAGATATGACTGCAGCAGAAGCAAATAAAGAAATTGATAATTTAATGAGCCAAGGTTTTGGAACAATAGTGATTAAAAATCCACAAGGTAAACATAGCTTAGGAGTGGGCATCTTGAATAAATTAAATTTAATTTTTGAAGGAAGCTTAGGTTATTTTGGAATGGGCTCCTGTGATGGACCTATTGTTAGAATTAATGGAAGAGTTGGGTGGTCTTGCGCGGAAAATTTAATGGCAGGAAAAGTTGTAATTGAAAAAAATGCCGGTTCATGTTTTGGCGCAGCTATACGTGGTGGCGATTTAATCTGCAAAGGAAGTGTAGGAGCAAGAACAGGTATCGATATGAAAGGCGGAACTATTATAATTGGTGGAGATGCTGGTGCATTTACTGGTTTTATGATGCAGAGAGGAAGAATTATTATATTAGGAGATGTAGGAATTAATTTAGGTGACTCAATGTATGATGGGACAATTTTCATAGGTGGAGAAATAGGCTCATATGGTAGTGATGCAGTAGATTCTGAATTAACTAAAAATGATCAAGATTGGTTAAAAAGAAAACTAAAAGTTGCAGAAATAGGTGAAAACTTTGATGTTAGTAAAATGAAAAAAATTGTAGCTGGTAAAAAACTTTGGAATTATGACAATTTAGAACCTACAGAGAAAAAAGGAGCAATCTAATGGCAAAAAGAAAAGTAAAAAAAAAATCAAATGGTAAATTAAAAAATAAAGGTGTGGGTGGAAAAGCAGATGTTCACGCTCATGAAGAAGGTAAGAGAAATAAAAGTTTACTAGGGCATAACGCTATTTTTACTCCTGAAGTAATAGACGATATTCATATCAAATCTCAATTAGGAAGATACAGGATGCGTGGAATGGCATTAATGAAAAAGATTCCTACATTTGATGATTTAGTTTTTTTACCTGGAACTCTTACAAGATTTGTTATTGAGGGTTATAGAGAAAAATGTGAGACTAAAACTGTAATCGGGCCTAGATGTGAAAATCCGATTGAATTAGATATTCCTGTATATATTACTGGTATGAGTTTTGGAGCACTTTCATACGAAGCAAAAACAGCTTTAGCAAGAGGAGCTACAATGGCAGGAAGTGCAACATGTTCTGGTGAAGGTGGAATGATACCTGATGAAAGAAGATACTCCGAAAAATGGTTTTACCAATGTATTCAATCTAGATACGGCTTTAATCCACATCATGCTCAACTTGCAGATGGAATAGAAGTTTTTATTGGACAAGGTCAAAAAGTTGGAATGGGTGGACACTTAATGGGTCAAAAAGTTACTGATCAAGTTGCCGAGATGAGATCGTTACCTTCTGGTATTGATCAACGATCTCCTGCAAGACATCCAGACTGGCTAGGTCCAGACGATTTAGCTTTGAAAGTTGAAGAATTAAGACAATTAACAAAAAATAGAGTGCCTATTCAATTAAAACTTGGTGCTTCTAAAGTTTACGATGATGTTCGTATGGCTGCAAAATGCGATCCTGACTCAATTTACTTAGATGGTATGGAAGGATCAACTGGAGCAGGTCCTCACATTGCAGCGGCAAACACAGGTATTCCAGGAATTGCTGCCATTAGAGAGGCCAGAAGAGCTTTAGATGACGTGGGTAAAACAGGAAAAGTTACTTTAATTTATGCAGGTGGAGTAAGAGATGGTGCTGATATGGCAAAGGCTTTAGCTTTAGGTGCTGATGCAATTGCTATAGGTACAGGATCAATGATTGCGTTGAATTGTAATAAAGATATTCCTGAAGCAAATTTTGAAAAAGAAATGGGAGTAAAAGCAGGAGAATGTTATCACTGTCACACAGGAAGATGTCCAGTCGGTGTAGCAACACAAGATCCCAAATTGAGAGCAAGATTAAATCCTGATGACGCAGCACTGAGAGTTTATAATTATTTACATTCAATGACTTTGGAAGCTCAACTTCTAGCACGAGCATGTGGAAAAACAAATATCCATTCTTTAGAGCCTGAGGATTTAGCAGCTTTAACTTCAGAGGCTTCAGCTTTAGCAAAAGTACCTTTAGCAGGAACAAACTATACTGTTGGAGTTGACAACTATCATAAAATATAAAGATCTGTATGGCGAAAAAAAAAAATAAAATTAAACCAAAAAAAATGAAGCTTGGTACCTTTAAGGAGACTGCAAGAGAAAAAATGATAGGTCAACATATCGGTTATAGATATGATGTAAATTTACTTCCTGATTATAAAAAGATAACACCGTTTCTAAAAAAATATGTTGAAGCTATGGGATGGGATGACCTGAATTGGTTAGAAGATGTTCATATGGGTTACGAGGAAGGGAGACCAGCTGTTTTTTGCAGAAATGCAAACGGTTGGGTTACAATTCCAAAATCCTTTAAACTCCCAGAAAATCAACAAGACAGAGATATGATAGCAAGGGAGCTGTTAGTTAAATTTCAAATGTCTCCAAAACATCCTCTAGTTGATTTAAAAAAAGCTTACTTAAAATTTTAATTTCACAATCTAAAGTTGATTCTTTTTTATAAACTGGATGTTTATAATAGGTTTTTTGTAGTTGTTTTATTTGTCACAACTTAGAAAATTTAATAGGCTTTTCAAAACTAATATGGAGAGAGAATATGACTGATCAGTTAGGTGCTCTTACTACAATATTTACAGAATTTTACTACTGGGTAACAGTGGTACTGATGTTTTTAATTCACGTCGGTTTCTGTATGTATGAAGTTGGTGCATCAAGATACAAACACCATCAACATACTCTTATGAAAAATACAATGCTGATACCGCTGGTAACAGTAACTTGGTTTTTATTTGGTTGGTGGATTTATTGGGCTTTTCCAACAGGACCGGGAATAGCTCCATCAATAATGAATGAAAGTACCGCTTTAATTACAGATGATTCTGCATTTAGCGCTACTTGGTACACGGCTACAAGTGAGTTGATGGCAATCAATTTAGGAGATCACATTTCTGGTGTCTTCTGGGCTGCTTTCCTGCTCTTCTCATGGACAGCTGCTTCCATTGTTTCAGGAGCAATCATTGAGAGAATTACAACTTTTGCATTTGGTATTTTAGCAATTGCAATTGGATCTGTGTTCTGGTCAATTGATGCTGCTTGGGGATGGCACTTTGATGGATGGATGCTTAAAATTTTAGGATATCATGATGCTTATGCGTCAGGAGTAATTCACGCAATTGCTGGGGGATTTGCTTTAGGTGTTCTAATGGTTTTGGGACCAAGAATTGGAAAATTCTCATCAAGTGGTGAGCCAAGAAATATTGGACCGAGAAATCCTTGGCTAGTAACAATTGGATTATTTCTAATTTATACTGGATTCTGGGGATTCTATGCGGCATGTAATATACCAATATATGATCTTGGACCTGAATATGGAATGGAAGGCATATCTTATTGGACAGCAACAAACATATACGTAACTCCTACTACACTTAGTGGTATTACTTTTAACTTCTTGATGTCACTATCAGGAGGATTATTAGCTGGATATTGGATTGCAAAAGGTGATCCTTTCTGGACATACTCTAGTGGACTAGCAGGTATTATATGTGCGTCAGCTGGAAATGATTTATATCATCCAATTCAAGCTATGATAATCGGTATGATCGGTGTTGTGATTTCATACAAACTACATTATTGGGTTGAGCGTAAGTTCAAAATTGATGATGCAGTTGGTGCAGTTGCAGTTCACGGTTACGCTGGATTTATTGGTCTAGTAATATGTGGTTTTGTTCTAAATGGTTATCCATCATCTGGCTACAATGTTGGAGCTATGTGGGATGGAACTACTTACGCAACAATTAATCCATTAGGACAGTTCATAGGAGCATTAATAATGTTCGTAGTTCTTGGACTAATACCGGGCTATGTTATTGCTAAAGTTCTCGCGGGTATGGGTAAATTAAGAATCCCAAGAGAAGTAGAAATAGCAGGTCTAGATTATGAAATGATGGAGTCTGCTAAAGGTGATGAAAAAGCAGTTTCATCTGCAACCAGGTAAAGGAGAAATATATGGCGACTGTTACAAACTGGATAGATCACCTAAATAAACCAGCAGAAGAAGTTGTTGGTGCTGTTTATCCTGGTGCCGGATCTAGTGAAGGTATACTTGTTATACTAGCTATACTTTTATGGGTTGGTTGGACTGTTTTAACTGCCAAATCTGAAAGTGATGAGCTTGATAGATTGGGTAGAAAAAGACATGGTCCAAATGACCATAAAAGCAATATTACCGATTGGTAATTTAAACTAAAAATTTGGGCACTGTTATAAGCAGTGCCCATTTTTATTTCTTTACTAATAATGCCTGAAGAAGATAATAATAACAAAGAATTAAGACCAACCAAAATGCGTGGTGTTGTTTTTCCTAAAGCGAAGTATGGTGTAATTATAGCTGTAATAATAATTATCTGTGTAAATTTAATTTTATATAAAGAAACAATTTTTTCCTTTTTCAAATAACTATGTTAACCTAACTTGTGTCAAAAAATTTATTTAAAATCGCTAAAGAAAAAAAAATTAAATATTTTTTAATAAGTTTTGTAGATCTATTTGGAGTTTTAAGATCAAAATTAGTTCCAGCTCAAGCAATTAAGGAAATGCAAGAAAATGGTGCAGGATTTGCAGGATTTGCTGCTTGGTTAGATATGACACCTGCTGACTCTGATATGTTTGGAATTCCAGATCCTGATAGTTTAATTCAACTACCATGGAATAAAGAAGTAGGCTGGCTTGCATCAGATCTCTGGATGAACGGAAAACCAGTAGATGCCTCACCAAGAGTAATATTAAAAAAACAAATTAAAAAACTATCAAAACAAGGATTGACTATGAAATCTGGTGTGGAGTGTGAATATTTTTTGATATCTTCAGATGGAGAGTCAATTGCTGATCCAAGAGACACTCAATCAAAACCATGTTATGACCAATCAGCATTAATGAGAAGATATGATTTAATTAAAGAAATTTGCGATTGTATGATTGAGATGGGATGGGGTCCTTATCAAAATGATCATGAAGATGCTAATGGCCAATTTGAAATGAATTGGGATTACTCAGATTGTTTGAAGACCGCAGATAGACATACATTTTTTAAATACATGGTAAAAACCATTGCTGAAAAGCATGGTCTCAGAGCAACGTTTATGCCTAAACCATTTGAAAGTTTAACTGGAAATGGTTGCCATGCACATATTTCTGTTTGGGATGGAAAGAGAAATAAATTTTTGGATAAATCTAATGAATTAGGTCTAAGTAAAATGGCATATAATTTTTTGGGTGGAGTAATAAAACATGCCTCATCTCTATCTGCATTTTTTAATCCAACAATTAATAGTTACAGAAGAATTAACGCACCTCCAACAAAATCAGGAGCAACGTGGTCACCGAGTAGTATATCTTACACCGGTAACAATAGAACACATATGATAAGAATTCCTGATCCAGGAAGATTTGAATTAAGATTAATGGATGGATCTGCTAATCCATATCTGCTTCAAGCAAGTGTTCTTGCAGCAGGAATTAACGGCATTAAAAATAAGATTGATCCTGGTAAACCTCTTGATTGCAATATGTACGAAGATTTTGCAAAATATCCAGATCTTCCAAAACTTCCTGATGAGTTAGATCAATCTTTAAAACAATTAAAACAAAATAAAGAAATGAATGAGGCTTTTGGTGTTGATGTAATTGATAGTTATATAAAGCTTCGAAGTATAGAAATTAAAGAATTTGATAATGTAGAGAAATTTGATAAGTCAAAACCTATAACCAAATGGGAAAGACAAAATACTCTAGATTGCTAAAGTGAAAAGCTTAAAAAATCTTAAAAGCTGGAAATATAAAAAATTATTAAGAAATAATCATTTTAATTTTAAAAGAAATTATGTTTTAAAACATCTACCGTCTGCATTAATCACTAATGCCTATAAATCAATATCTAGTTGGAAAAATTATAGAACAACACCTCTTTTATCACTTAATAAATTAAGGAAAAATTTAAAATTTAACAATATATTTTATAAAGATGAATCTAAGAGGTTTCACTTAAAGTCTTTTAAAGCTTTAGGAGGAGCATACGCTGTAGAAAAAATATCTAAAGGAAAAAAAAATATAGTAATTTCATCAGCAACAGCTGGTAACCATGGTAGGTCCGTTGCTTGGGGTGCAAAAAGATTAAATCTAAAATGTAAAATTTTTGTAAGTCAATATGTGAGTCAAACAAGAGTTCGTGAAATAGAGAAATTTGATGCTGAGGTAATAAGAGTTAAGGGAAATTATGAGAATTCTTTAAAGGAATGCAAAAGACTTTCAAAAAAGAATAATTGGCAAATTGTTCAAGACGTTTCTACCAAGAACTATAAATATATTCCCCTACTTACAATGGCTGGATATTCTATTATGATAAAAGAAATATCTAAACAAACAAATCATTACATAACACATATATTTGTTCAAGCTGGTGTTGGAGGACTAGCAGCAGGTGTAGTTGCTGGGGTAGCAAAATATTTTAAAAGAATTCCAAAAATAATTGTTGTTGAACCTGACAGGGCGGATTGTGTACTTCAAAGTATAAGAGCAAATAAACTGAAAAAAATAATCATTAAAAAAGAAAGTATTATGGGTGGGATGTCTTGTAATGAAATGTCACTTGTTCCATGGCAAATATTAAAAAAAACTTCTAACTATTGCGTGTCTGTTACTGATAATAATGTTGCTAAAACGACAGCGATGCTAAAAGATAGAAAATTAAGTAAAGGTTCAATTATAGGAGGTGAATGTGCAACTCCCGGGATTATTGCTCTTATAGGTTTAGCTAACAATCATAAAGCAAGAAAATTATTAAATTTGAAGGAAGATTCCAACATTCTTGTCATTGGATGCGAAGGAAATGCAGATGTTAAACTTTACAAACAGCTGCTATCTAAAGGAAGAAAATAATATTTATATGACAAAAAACGCAATAGCTTGGATCAGAGAGGACTTTAGAATTGAAAACAATCCTGCTCTTTCATATGCGTCGCAAAATCATGAAAATGTAATCGCCTTGTTTATTTATAATAAGGCCGACTTTGATAATAAAAGAGAAGCACAAAAGTGGTGGTTGTTTAAATCTTTAGAAATATTTAAATCAGAATTATCTAAATACAAAATAAACCTTCAAATTTTAGCAGGTGATGAAATAGAAATATTTTCTAAAATCAAAAAAAAAGATGATGTTACAATATATTGGAACAAGATCTATGAGCCTGATGTAATTGCTAAAGGGAAAAAAATTAGGGATTCTTTTTTAAAAAATGAGATTGGATTTAAGTATTTTAAAGGAAATATTTTAAATGAGTTTCAAGAAATCACAAAAAATGACGGAACACCTTTCAAAGTATTTACACCTTTTTGGAAAAATGCTGAGCAAAAATTTTTGAGCTTGCCTCTAAATAAAAATTACATTGTAAAAAAGAAGACAAAAATACAATCATTATTTAAGAATTGTATTGAGCCAAAAAAAATTCTACCAAAAAATAATTGGTACAAAAAATTTGAAAATTATTGGAAAGTTTCCGAAAGTGAGTCTAAAAAAATACTCAATAATTTAGTTGAAAGTAAAATAAAAGATTACGGTACTGCTAGAGATTATCCATCGATCGAAGGTACATCTAAGCTATCTCCTTATATTAAACACGGACAAATTCATGTAAATACAATTTGGAATAAATGTAGTGAATTAAAATCAAAAGGAATCGGTTATAGAAAATACATTAATGAATTGGGATGGCGAGAATTTTCACACAGTTTAATAAATTATTTTCCAGAGTTTTTAAAAGGAAATTATAGAAAAGAGTTTGATAAATTTCCTTGGGTCAAAAATGAAAAATTTTTAAGAGCATGGAAATCTGGAATGACAGGTTATCCAATTGTCGATGCTGGTATGAGAGAGCTTTATGAGACAGGATGGATGCATAATAGAATTAGAATGGTTGTTGGATCTTTTTTGGTAAAACACTTAAGAATAAATTGGACTGAAGGAGAGAAGTATTTTAGAAATTGTTTACTTGATTTTAATAAAGCTAATAATGTTGCTCAATGGCAGTGGGTTGCCGGCTGTGGTGCTGATGCAGCTCCTTATTTTAGAATTTTTAATCCTATACTTCAGGGAGAAAAATTTGACAAAGAAGGTTTATATGTAAAAAAATGGGTACCAGAACTTAAGAAAGTTCCATCTAAATTTATCCACAAGCCTTGGGAAATGGAGGCTAAGTATCAAGAAGTTATCAAAACAATTATTGGGAAAGATTACCCCAAACCAATTGTGATTCACGAGGTCGCCCGCCAATCTGCTTTATTGGCTTTCCAAACCTTAAAAAAATAAGATACTTAAAATATTTACTTTGACCTACTAGCCCACCATTTATCTAAAACAAAATACCAAACGGCGTTAGCCAATGGTTCAACAATAGCATCTGTTAGCGCTATAAAGAATGAAACGTCTGCAACTAACATCAATACTGTTATTGCAATAATAAAATGACCTACCGTATAAACAATAGTTCTTAAAATTGAGCCCTTGTTGTTTATAAAAACATCTTCGGCAGCTCTAAAAAGACCTTTAGTTAGTTCCATCTTAATATTAGTAATAGATTTTAAATTAAATGTAATCTTTAAATTTGTGAACAAACATCCTTGATAACGGGCACATTAGCGCAGTCTGAGCACTTAGTTTTTTGAACTATACAGCCATTATCAAGAACTTTAACATCTACAACTCTTTCGCATTTTGAACAAACAGATGAAACAGTTAATCCACATTTTTTGCAATTATAGTTTTGTATTTCCATAAAATTATAATAATTTTTTAAAATAATTTATCAATAATTAATTTAGTGAATGATAATCAATCTCAAAAATTTTTTGAGAATGATTATCATTATCTTTATTTTTACAGTAAATAAACTTTTAATTTATTCTCCAATAAAATGATGAATTATTTTTCTTGTTTGATTTTCTATACGATGCTCAAATAAATATAGACCTTGCCAGGTACCAAGTAGCAACTCATTTTTTTTTATACTTAAGGATATTTGATTATTAGTTAAAGCTGACTTGATGTGGGCCGGCATGTCATCTTTTCCTTCAGCTGTATGGATATATAATTTATCATTCATTGGTACCATCTTATCAAAATAATTTAATAAATCAGTTTGAACATCGGGGTCTGCATTCTCTTGAACAATTAATGATGCACTAGTGTGTTGTATGCTTAAATTTAATATACCGTTCTTAAGTTTTTTTTCTTTAATCCAGTCAATAGTTTTATAGGTAAATTCATAAAGATTTTGTCCATTTGTTTTAATTAGTAAATTTAAAAACTCTTGTCTCATACTTTATAGTTAATTGATATTAACTCATGTAAGCGACTAATAGTTCTTCTAAATGGATCAATTAAATTTTTTGAGGATTTAATCAATTTTATATTAGATTCTGAAGTAATCATTAATGGAATTTTTTTTTCGTAAACGATATCTATAAAAGTAATAAATCTCTGCTGTTGGTTTGAATTATTCTCGTCAAAATTAGGAAGATTTTCTAAAAAAATAAAGGTACTATTTGCTGCAATTTTAATATAATCCTCAGAACCTAAGTTTTTATCAAATAATTCATTAAAATTAAATTTAATAATTCCTTCATAAAAATTTTCTATTTTCAACTTTCGACCTTTGATCTCTAAAATTTTTAAATTTTTTTTTTTATTTTTCGTAGCTTTTCTAAAAAATTTATTTAATTTAAAATTTGTAGGTTGATTGAGTGGTGATAAAAATCTTTGATTAATATTACTATTATTTAATCTATAATCCTCTTCTATTTTAAGTTCTATTTCCTTTGAATTTTTTTTTAAAATTTTTATAAAGGGGATGAATTGATCTCTTTGTAATCCATCTTTATATAAATCATCAATATGAATATTTGATGAGAAAATCACTTTAATCTTTTCTTCAAATATTTTTTCAAATAATTTTCCTAATATCATAGCATCTACAATATTAGTAACTTGGAATTCATCAAAATATAAAATTTTAGCTTTTTTACTTAAATCTTTAACAAATTCGATAATACCATTTTCTTTTTTTTTGTTTTGAAAAATAAAATTATGGAATGCAATCATGAATTCATTGAAATGAAGTCTTAATTTTTTTTCAACTAACTTGTCAAAAAAAAAATCTAAAATCATTGTTTTTCCCACACCCACATCTCCTACTAAATAAAACCCAAGATTTTTATCTTTTTTATTTAATATTCTATTAAGTAAAGATTTTTTAAAGTTTTCATTATAAAAATAATTAAGCTTTTCAATTATATCCAACTGGTTCTTATTAATTTCAAATTCTTTGTTTTCACAAAGTTTTAAAAATGATTTTTTTAAATTCATTTTTTCGATTTAAAGTCAATTCCATACTCAGATCTTGGTCCTTTTCTTAATCCAAACGGACCAGATATAAATAGTGTTAAGGGCTTTGTTCCTGGTTCGATATCAACTCGATGAAGATTATTTGCTGACCTAAATCCAATATAACCAGGAGATCTCCAGAATTTTCCACTCTTCAAAGTTTCCCAATACCCACCTCTTAAAATTATTGTTATATAAGGGAAAGTATGATTGTGTACTCCATCCCCATGATCGTCTGCTAACATTTCATGAATTAAAATATTGAACGGAAACCACTTGGGTCTATTTCTAAAAATTAAATAATATCTATTCATCCATGGTTTGGCCTCATGATATTTTGGGTGCGAAGGGCCTCTATCAAAAACAACTTTTTTTCTTCCAATTTTTTCTAAAAATTTCAAAAACATTATTGTAGTTTAATTATAGCATTATCCTTTATCAAAAATAAATTATTATCTGAAAAAAATGGTCTAGAAATTTTTTCATTATCTATTTTTAAATTTTTTAAAGTTGTTCCCGTAAGAATATCAATAATCAGAAGTCTGCCATTGTTTGTAGTTAAAAAAATATTATTCAAGCCCACTATAAATCCTACTGGTTTAATTGCTTTTCGTTTATCAGATTTAAATATATCAAATATATCTGTAATCCTGATGATGTTCCCTGTATTTTTATCTATTACTATAAAAAAACCTTCCAAAGAAAATGTAAATAAATAATGATCAACTAAAGAAGCTCTTAAATTTGAATTAACTTTATTTTTCCAATTAAAACTTCCAGTTCTTATATCTATTGAAAAAAATTCATTCTTATTATTCGAAAAAAAAAGATTATTCTTATCTGATATCATGTCTGATGTTTCTAGAGAAAAGGCTGACTCATAAATCAAGCTACTTTGAGTTGGCAGTTGCCATAACAATTCACCTTTATTAATATCAATAGCACTTATATCTCCAATAGAATTATTGAAAAAAATTTTGTCATTCACAATTACCATTGATAATTTTTTTTTAGACCTAATTAAAGAGTCTTCTGTTTTTATATTCCATAATTCGTCTCCATTTTTTAATGAAAAACATCTTAAGGTATTAGAAAAATCTATAATAAAAAATTTGTCATTATAAATTTTTATTTGAGAGTTAAATGGAGCTAAATTATTTTTGCTCCATATTAAATCGCCGCTTAGCAAGTCTACCACGTAATATTTCGCAATGTTATCTGCTATCACCAAATATCTATCATTACTTGCAAATTGTAAGATTGGATTTAATTTACGTTCATTTTTAGAATAATAATTCTTTTTCCAAATTAATTTTGATTTTTCACTAAATTGTATAATAGAACCATTATTATCAAAAAAAATAATATTATCTTTAAAAAAAATAATATCAGGTTCATATTGATGAAAATTTTTTATTTTTGAAAATTTGTATCTTGAGGATTTTTTTAAATTTCCACTATAATTAATTCTACCAGTGTTATTTAATAAACTATTTTCAAAAGAAATCTTATTTATTTTTGATTTTATATTAATCTTTAAACCTTTATTAAATTCTTGTCTTAAAATAGTATCATCTATTAAAACTTTTTTGATATCTAATTTTTCTTCCTCTAAAATTTTTGATGATGTCCAAAATTTTGAGTTTTTATTAAAAGAACATGAGTTAAATATTGTGATTATTAAAAATAGATATATTAATTTATTCACTTAAATCTCTATTAAGTCTTTTTTGAGACTCTTTTACTAAATCTTGATTGGCGTTATTAGTATTAAGAATTTGAGAAAAAAACTCTTTTGATTTTTCTTTCTCATTTTTGTTGTAAAAGTATTCAGCTAATAAATATAATGCGTGAGATTTCCAAACACTCTGTGAGTTTATTAATGGGTTTAACATCTCTAATAATTGATTCTCACCTATATTATCAGCATTATATAAAGCCTTTTTGTAAATAATAAGATTTTTAATTTCTTTTTCTAAAGTTATTTTATTTATTACAAGATCAAATAAGTCATTAATTTTATTTTGATCATTAATCAAATTATTATCTAAGATAAAATATAAAGCTAGAGGAGAATATGTGCTATCCTTATCCTTAATTACTTCGACTAATAATGACGAGGTCTTAGATTTATCGCCACTTTCATATTCAATAATAGCGCTATTATATTTATCAGATAACTGATTTTTAAATCTTTCTTTATAGATTTCATAAGAATAAAAAACAAAGATCAATAATATTATACTTAGAATTCCAAAGATTATTTTCTTTTTATTACCAGTAAAAAAATTTTTAACTCTTTCATTTCTTGTTCTTTTGTCAATTATTGAAATTTCTTCATCCATATTAAATCATATTTCTCAATACGTATTGGAGTATTCCACCATTTTTATAATATTCTAATTCATTTTTAGTATCGATCCTACATAATGTTTGAATTCTTTTTATCTCACCTGAGGCATATTTAATCTCAACTTTAATTTTATCAGATGGATTAATTCCTTTTTCAATTTCCATTATACTGATCAATTCAGAACCAATTAATTTAAGTTTTTTTCTATCTATATTTTCAATAAATTGTAACGGCAAAATACCCATACCAATCAAATTGGATCTATGAATTCTTTCAAAACTTTCGGCAATTACAGTTTTTACTCCTAATAATTTTGTTCCTTTAGCGGCCCAATCTCTAGAAGAGCCAGTTCCATATTCTTTGCCTCCAATTACAACTAGGGCAGTTCCTCTTTTTTTATATTCGACAACAGCGTCATAAATTGGCATCACTTTATCCTCAGGATAAAGTTTTGTAAAACCTCCCTCTGTTCCTGGAGCCATTTCGTTCCTAATTCGTATATTAGCAAAAGTTCCTCTCATCATAACTTCATGGTTACCTCTTCTTGAACCATAGGAATTATAATCTTTAGGTAATATTTGATGTCTCATAAAATATTCACCAGTGGGACTTTCTTTTTGAATATTTCCGGCTGGTGAAATGTGATCTGTTGTGACCATATCACCTAATATAAGTAATGGTCTTGCATCTTTAATTTCTTGAAAACCCTCGGGTTCATCTGAAAGATTGTCAAAAAAAGGAGGTTTTTTTACATAGGTAGAGTTTTCTTCCCAGTTATAAATACTAGTTTTTTCTGTTTTTATATCTTGCCATTGTTTTGGTCCCTCAGAAACATTTGAGTATCTTTTGACAAACATTTCGGCGTTTAAAGATGATTTAAGGGTTTCTTCTATTTCTTTATTTGTTGGCCAAATATCTTTCATGAAAACATCATTTCCATTTTTATCTTTTCCAAAAGAGTCTTTGTATAAATCAAATCCCATATGACCTGCTAAAGCATAAGCAACTACCAAAGGGGGAGATGCTAAATAATTTGCTTTTATATGAGGAGAAATTCTTCCTTCAAAATTTCTATTTCCAGATAAAACTGAGACACCATAAATATCCTGCTTTTGAATGGCTTCAACTATATTATCTGCTAGTGGACCAGAATTTCCAATACATGTTGTACAACCATAACCTACCAAATTAAAACCTAATTTATCTAAATAAATATCTAAGCCTGCTTTCGCTAAATAATCTGTAACCACTTGAGACCCTGGAGCTAATGAAGTTTTTACCCAGGGTTTTACATTGAGACCAAGTTCTACTGCTTTTTTCGCTAATAAACCTGCTCCAATAAGAACATTTGGATTTGAAGTATTTGTGCAAGATGTAATTGCTGCAATTAGGATAGATCCATCTTTAATTTCAAAATCAGTATCAGAAACTTTAGATAATGAGAAATCTTTTTTATTAGTTATTTCTTTAAAACTTTTTTTAAAACTTGACGATGCATCAGTTAATAAAACTTTGTCTTGAGGTCTTTTTGGACCAGAAATTGTAGGTACTATTGTAGACATATCTAAAGTTAAAGTATCTGTAAATTCAATATCATCGCTTGCCCATAATCCTTGTGCTTTTGCATAATCTTCCACTATTTTTACTGTAGTCTGATCTCTGCCAGAAAATTTTAAATATTTTAAAGTTTCATCATCTATTGGAAAAAATCCACAAGTAGCACCATATTCAGGGGCCATATTAGCTATTGTTGCTCGATCAGCTAAAGTTAAATTCTTCAAACCAGCTCCATAAAACTCTACGAATTTTCCAACAACGCCTTTATCCCTTAACATCTTAACAACTGTCAGAACTAAGTCGGTTGCAGTAGTACCCTCTGGCATTTTATTTGTTATTTCAAATCCGATAACTTCTGGAATTAACATTGATATTGGTTGACCTAACATTCCAGCCTCTGCTTCTATGCCTCCAACACCCCATCCTAAAACAGATAAACCATTAACCATTGTTGTATGGCTATCAGTACCCACAAGTGTATCAGGAAATAAATAATTTTGACCCTTGTGCTCAGCTGACCAAACAACTTTTGAAAGATATTCAAGATTAACTTGATGACAAATTCCTGTACCTGGCGGAACTATTCTAAAGTTATTAAATGCCTGTTGTCCCCATTTAAGAAATGAGTATCGTTCTCCATTTCTGTTAAATTCAATTTCAACATTTTTATCAAAAGAGTCTGATTTTGCAGATTGATCTACTTGCACTGAGTGATCAATGACAAGGTCTACAGCTGAAAGAGGATTAATTGTATTTGGATCTTTGTTCTTTTCTTTAACAGCTTCTCGCATAGCAGCAAGATCTGCTACAGCAGGTATTCCTGTATAATCTTGGAGTAAAACTCTTGCAGGTCTATATGCTATTTCAGTTTTAGACTTTTTTTCTTTTAGCCAATTTTTTATTGCCTCAATTTGATTTTTAGTAACCGACAAGTCATCCTCATATCTTAATAGATTTTCAAGCAAAACTTTTAATGATTTAGGTAGTCTATTTATACCCTCTAAGCCATTATTTTCGGCTTTAGACAGAGAAAAAATTTTAAAATCTTTATTATTAATTTTTATATCTGTTAATGAGTTATATGAATTTTTTGTACCTGGTATCATGTATTATATATAAAAAGTAATTATGCTTAAAATAAGAAGCAGTGACATAACACAATTAAAGTATTTAATAAATTTCTCATTTGTCGCGAATTTCCTTAAGTATTTACCTACAAATGTCCAAAAAGTAATGCTGCTTAAAGAAACTAAGAAAGCAAAAAAAACAACTTGAGTCGCATATGCTAAATAATTCTCTCCATGTTCAACATAAGTAGAAACTATAATTATTCCAATTATTACTCCTTTAGGGTTTAAAAATTGAAATAAAAATGTTTCAATGAATTTAACTGGATTTTCATTTTTTTTTTCTTTATCTATCTGTGAAAAATAAATCTTATACGCTAAGTAAATTAAAAATATACTTCCTAAATATTTTAAAGAAACTTGAATAATAGGAAATATTTTAAAAACATTTACCAAACCAATTGTCAGTAAAAATATTAGAAAAGTAAAACCAAACGCAACACCAAAAATATGTGGTAATGTTTTTTTTATACCAAAATTAAAACCTGAATATGAGGCAATCACATTATTAGGACCAGGTGTATAGGCTGCTACTATCCAAAATAAGGCCATTGATAAAATTTCTGGATGCATGAACCTAAGCTATAGGAAGACCATTTTCAGATTTCTGAGAAGGATGTACTAAAATTACTTTGCCTTCTTTATCAATAGAACCTAAAATTAAAACCTGTGAAACTACTCCTGCTATATTTTTTTCTGCAAAATTACAAACACCTATTACCTGTTTACCTTTCAAATTTTCCTCATTGTAATAATGGGTAATTTGAGCTGATGATTGCTTGATACCAATTTCTTCTCCGAAATCCACCTCAACAACTAATGATGGCTTTCTAGCCTTTTCATTTTTTTTCACTGAAATGACTGTTCCAACTCTTATGTCGACTTTATCAAAAATATCGTATGTTATTTCTTCTTTCATAAATGCAGTATTTATATTAATTATTAGTAATGAGTACAGAAATTAATTTAGAAGAATTATATAAAGATTCAGTAAAAATATTATCAGATCTAATAGGTTTTAGGACTATTTCAGGAGAAGATAATAGTGAATTAATTAATTATTGTGAAAATTTGCTCAATAAAATTGGTGCTATTTCTTTTAAGACATTTGACAGTGAAAAAAAAAGAGTGAACTTATTTGCAACTATTAAAGCAAAAAAAACAAATGGAATTAAACCAATAATTTTGTCTGGACATACCGATACAGTGCCAGTCTCTAAAAGTTGGAGCACTGATCCTTTTAAAGCAACAATAAAAGATAACAAACTTTATGGTAGAGGTTCTTGTGATATGAAAGGTTTCTTAGCTTGTGCTTTAGCTTTTGCCCCAATTTATGCAAAAACAAATTTAAATAGAGACATCCATTTTTCATTTACTTTTGACGAAGAAACTGCCTGTCTAGGAGCACCAATCCTAATTGAGGAACTAAAAAAAAGAAATGTTAAGAATGGTATTTGTATTGTTGGAGAACCTACAAATATGAAAATCATAGATGCTCACAAAGGTTGTTACGAATATACAACTTATTTTGAAGGCTTGGCGGGACATAGCTCTACTCCACATAAAGGTGTTAGTGCTGTTGAATTTGCTGCAAGATATGCATCTAAATTAATTGAATTAAGAGATGAACTTAAAAAAAGAGCACCAAAAGAATCTATATTTGATCCTCCTTTTTCTACTTTACAAGTAGGAGGAATATTTGGAGGTATAGCTCACAACGTAATAGCTGATAAATGTCATGTTAATTGGGAAACAAGACCAGTCGTAAAAGAAGATGGTATTTTCTTAAACAAAAAAATTGATGAATACGCAAATGATGTCCTTTTACCTGAAATGCAAAAAGTTTTTCCTAAATCAAATATCAAAAAAGAAATTATAGGAGAAGTTACAGGATTTGATCGTATTGAAAAATCTGAAGCTTGTGAGTTTGTTTCAAGTCTTACTGGAGACAATTCAAGAGAAGTTGTGTCTTTTGGAACAGAAGCTGGGCTTTTTCAAGAAATAGGTATGAGTACTGTTGTTTGCGGGCCAGGTTCAATTGAGCAAGCTCATAAAGTAGATGAATTTATAGAACTCAATGAATTAAAAAAGTGTTTGAATTTTCTGGATGGTATTAAAGACCGGTCTACTTTAAATTAACTCCAACCACCTACAGATTTTACTTCTAGAAATTCCTCTAATCCATGTTCTCCGGCTTCTCTTCCTATTCCAGAATGTTTAAAGCCTCCGAATGGAGCATCAACTGCAATACCTGCTCCATTTACATCAACCATTCCTGATCTTAACCTTCTTGCTACTCTTTTTATTTTTTCTGAGTCTTTAGTTTGAATATAATTTGTTAAACCATAGGGTGTGTCGTTAGCTATTTCTATTGCTTCCTCTTCAGTCTCAAATGGAATTACTGATAATACTGGTCCAAAAATTTCTGTTCTTGCAACTTCCATTTTATTATTAACATCTGCAAATACAGTAGGTTTTACAAAATAACCTTTATCTAAACCTTCTGGTTTACCTGGTCCACCTGCAACTAATTTAGCACCTTCATCAATTCCTTTTTTAATTAAAGTTTGAATTTTGTTATATTGATTTTCAGAAATCACTGGACCTATATGCTCTCCTTCTTTTTTAGGATCACCTACTTCAAAATTTTCTGTATATCTTTTTAATCTTTCTATTGCCTCACTATACATGGATTTTTCTACCAACATTCTTGTAGGAGCATTACACGATTGACCAGAATTTCTGAAACATCTTAAAGCGCCTCTTTCAATTGCCTCAGGATCAGCATCTTTAAAAATAATATTAGCACCTTTGCCTCCTAATTCTAAACTCACTCTTTTAAAATCTTTAGCAGCATTCTGAGAAATCAAAGCGCCAGCCCTAGTTGAGCCTGTAAAAGAAATCATATTTATATCTGGATGGCTTGTTAACGCATCACCCGTTGTAGCTCCATCTCCATTAACTAAGTTGAATACTCCCGGGGGAAATTTAGTATCATTAATTAGTTCAGCAAGTATCATTGATGATAATGGTGCAAGTTCTGATGGTTTTAAAACCATTGTGCATCCAGATGCAATTGCGGGCATAACTTTTAAACAAACTTGGTTCATTGGCCAATTCCAAGGAGTTATTAGTGCACATACTCCTTTTGGTTCATAGATAAGTCTTTGATTTGGAGCGTGATCACCTAGTGGTTTTTCAAATTCAAAATTTTTTAAATATCTTATAAAAGATTTTAAATGAGCTGCACCTGTTCCAGCTTGAAGTTTTGTAGCAAAATCTTTTGGTGCACCCATTTCAATAGTGATAGCATTAGCAATATCTGCCCATCTTTTTTTATAATTTTCATAAAGCTTTTCTAATAATCTTATTCTTTCTTCTTTTAGTGAGAATGACCAAGAACTATATGCTTTTTTTGCAGCCATGACTGCGATATCTATATCTTCTTTATTACCTAATGATATAACAGCACATTCTTCCTCAGTAGCAGGATCGATTACATTTATTTCTTCTTTGCTTTTTGGTGTTACCCATTTTCCATCAATATAAAAATTTTTTTTATTTTCCATATTTAACTCCTAACCTTTCCTTATTTTTTTGCAAACAAATTAGTTAATTCATAAACTATTGTTGCTGCAGCAAGCGAGGTTACTTCAGCATGATCATAAGCTGGTGAAACCTCAACTACATCAGCTGAAATTAAATTTAAACCTGACAAACCTCTTATAGTATTCACCATTTCTCTTGAAGTCATTCCTGCAATTTCTGGCGTTCCAGTTCCAGGAGCAAAAGCAGGATCCAATACATCTATATCAATAGATAAATATAAAGGATTGCTCCCAACTCTTTTTTTAATTCTTTCTGCTATCTTATCAGTACCTTGAGTTTGAAATTCATCACAATGAATTATCTTAAATCCAAAACTTTCATCATTTTTTAAATCATCTCTACTGTACAGAGGACCTCTTATACCTACATGCATAGATGCATCATCTAAAAATAAGTTTTCTTCTCTTGCTCTTCTAAAAGGAGTTCCATGTGTGTATGGTGCTCCAAAATAAGTATCCCAAGTATCCAAATGCGCATCAAAATGAACTAAAGCTACTGGACCATTATTAATTTTATTCACTGCTTTTAACAAAGGAAATGCAATTGTATGATCACCACCAAGACTAATAATTCCGCCCACTTTATTCAATAATTCTGTTGCTCCTGTCTCTATTTGTTTGATTGCCTCATCTATATTAAATGGGTTGCAAGTAATATCCCCTGCATCAGCAACTTGTTGTATTTTAAAAGGTTCAACATCATAACTTGGGTGATAATTTGTTCTTAAATGTCTAGAGGCTTGCCTTATACTTTGTGGTCCAAATCTTGCACCTGGTCTGTAACTAGTTCCAGCATCAAATGGTATCCCAACAATTGCGACATCACAACTTTCAACATCTCTTAACTCGGGTAGTCTTGCAAACGTTGAAGGCCCGGCAAACCGTGGTACTTTTGTTCCACTTACTGGTTGGATTGGATTTTTATTTCTTTTTTTTTTCACAGTAAAATTGTATCACATTCGTCTAAATTGGAATATCTTCTATATGTAAATATATGAACTTAATTAGATTAATTATACTATCTTTATTTGTTTTTACTCAAACTCAAGCTGATACTATTTATAATCTTATAAAAATTCCAAATTTAGAAATTTACGATATCAAAACTCCAAACAAGCTAAGATACTTATATGCTAAACAACCCTTCACATTAGGAGTAGATAACAATATAAGTTGTTACAATTCTGAAAAAAAGATCCTTGATCAAAAATATAAAGTAATTCAAAAAAATCTAAATAGATACAATCAAAATTTTCTTAAAAAAATTAATCTAAAATATATTGTTTTATGCGAAGATTTATCTATATCAAAGATTAATACCGCTGGGATTCCAGATAATATAATGAAAACTCTAATCCTAGATATTAAATTTAATGAGGACTATTTTGAACGTGTAATTCATCATGAGGTATTCCATATTATAAATGATAATTTTAAAGATATATTTAGCAAAAAAATTTGGTCTAGTTTCAATAACGAAGAATTTGAGTATGCTAAATGTTCTACTTGTACAGATAAATTAGGATTAGATACATATACTAATACTAAAGGTTTTTTTTCTGAATATTCGCAATCTACAGCATCTGAAGATATGGCAGAAGTTTTTTCACATTTAATGATTGGTGTAAATTTAAAAAACCTTGATCCAATTTTAGAAAAAAAAATAGATTTTATTAAATCAAATCTATTAAAAATTGATAATAATTTTATTTTATGATCAAAAAAATTAAGGCATCGAGATCAGAAAAAATAATTTTTATATTTATAATAATTTTAGCATTATTTTCTTTTGGTTCTTTCATTTTGATAAAAGATAAATGTTTATTTGTAAAAAATTATGATCCTCAAAAGATTAGTTTTAACAATCCAAAAAATATTGCAATATTAAATGTTGATTGTGGAAATGTAATAATTGAACTTTATCCAGATATTTCACCAAAGGCAGTTGAAAGATTTAAAAGATTAGTTAAATCAGAGGCATATAATGATATAGCTTTCCATAGAGTAATAAAGGACACACTTGTTCAAGCAGGGGACCTAGAGTTTGGTAAAAAAGGAAATTTAAATTATGGAAAGATTGGAACTGGCAAATCTGGATTAGGAACAATTAATTCAGAAATAGATGCTCCTTTTAGCTTTAACAAAGGTAGTGTTGGCTTAGTAAGAACACAAAAATATAATACTGAAGATAGTCAGTTCTTTATAATTCTTAGAGACGAACCATTATATGAAACTGAATATACCCCAATAGGAAAGGTAATTTATGGATTAGAAGCTCTGGAAAAAATAAAATATTTAGATAAGTCACAATACGTATTAAGGCCTGACTTTATAAATTCTTTAAAAATGTTAATTAACTAAAGGTTTACCTGTTGCAAGCGTGTGTTTAATTCGATCTTGAGTTTTTTGAGTTTCAATTAATCTCATAAAAGCATCAAGCTCTAGTTTAAACAAATCATCTTCAGATAAAGTTTTATCGATTGAAGTATCACCCCCACTCAAAACATGTGCTAGCTCCTTAGCTACCTCAACACCATGTTCTAATATTATTTTATCATTATAAAGTTTATTTAATATTTGATCCATCTCTCCCCTTACTGCTTTTCCAGGAAGGTTAAATTTTAATTCTTCAGGTGCTTTGAAGTCTTTATTTTCCATAAAAATTTTTTTTGAAATTTCCAATAAACTATTTCTATTCATTATTTTTTTATCACTTGGTCTTAAATATTTCATTGGTTCTGCCTCAACAGGAGATGTAGCTGTCTTTCCATATCCAATAATATCAAAAACTTTTAGAGGAGCATAATTTGGATCTGCTTTTGCTTCGTCTGTATCAAGCCACCTCGCTAACATCTCTTTACACCCACCACCTGCTGGAATTAAACCAACAATAGTTTCAACTAATCCCACAACTATATTTGTATGAGAGGCAACAAAATTACTTTGCACCATTACTTCAAAACCACCACCTAATGTCAATCCTGAAGGAGCTGAAATCACTGGATACTTTGAATATTTTAAATGTTTACATGTTTCTTGAAAATATTTTATAAATTTTTCAATTGATTTAAAATCTTTTTTGTCTGCAAACTGCATTGTATATGTTAAGTTTACTCCTGCTGAAAACTGCATACTTTCATTTATTATTACTAAAGGTTTATCTGTAGCTTTTTTAAGAGCATCCATAGAGTCATAATCTAAAGCGTTAGCTTTAGTAGTGAACTCAACAATATTATAATCATTGAACCTGTAAATTTTAGCAGAATCATTTCCATCTAAACTTGATGCTGTTTTTTTAACTTTTCCTAAAGTTTCTATATTTGTATATTTTTGTCTTTCACCATAAAAATCCTCGTTTTTTGTTTTCGATAAACTTTCTAAAAAGTTATTTCCCTTAAACTCATCAACTTTATCAAAAAAGGTTTTAACCCCTATTTCCTCAAGCATTTCAAAAGGACCTTTAGCCCAATTAAAACCAAGTCTCATCGCCTCATCAATATCATTAAATTCTTTTGTAATTCCTGGGACTAATGAAGATGCATATTTAATTATTTTAGATATTACTGACCATGCATATTCTCCATATTTGTCTTTTCTATCAATTAATCCTTTAAGATCTACTTTGTCTGATTTTACGTCAATCTTTTTACTAGGAAAATAATCGCCAGTTTCAAGATTGATTGCCTCCATAACTTTTGTGGCTCCTGTTTTGTTTATTCTATAAAAGCCACCCTTGCCTTTTCTTCCAGTATAACCTGACTCAATTAATTTTTTTACTAAAGGAATTTCTTTTGCTACTCCATGAAATTCATCTGTTTCTGGTAATTCCTTTATAAAACTTTTTAGAACGTCAGCCATTAAATCAATACCAATTAAGTCATAAAGTCCAAATACACCAGTTTTTGGAATTCCCATTGGTCTTCCAAAGATCGCATCAGCTTCTTCAACTGAAAGCTTCATTTTAAAAGCTTCAGTCATGGCTATTTGCATAGCGTATACACCAACTCTATTCCCTAAAAAACCTGGGGTATCGTTACATATAATCGCCCCTTTGCCCAGTTCTACTTCACAAAATTCTTTTAACTGGTTAATTTTATTAAGATCATTATTTTCATTTTTAACAATTTCTAAAAGACCCATATATCTAACTGGATTAAAAAAGTGTGTAATGCAAAAATCTTTTTTTTCTTTATCAGTTAAATTTTCTGATAAAACTTTAATTGGAATAGATGATGTGTTTGAAGAAACAATTGCCCCATCTTTTCTTGATTTAAAAATTTTTTCATAAATTTGGTGTTTAATATCGATTCTTTCTACAACTGCCTCGACTACCCAATCAGCATCCTCAACTGCATTAAAATCGTCATTTATATTTCCAACTTTAATGTTATTGATTTTAGATTTATCGATTAACAAAGGTGGTCTTGATTTATAAATTCTATCTCTAGCTTTTTCACTAATTTCTGTTTTTAAATCTAGTAAGGTCACTGGCACGCTTGCATTACATAAATGAGCAGCTATCCCACTTCCCATTGTTCCTGAACCAATCACTACTACATTCTTGATCTTCATAAAATGATATTTGCTATTGATTTATACCTCTGAGTCTCTCAGACCTTCTTCTTAAGAGTTCAGCAGTAACTAATATTAATGTTGATAAAATGATTAGACAAGTTGCAACTGCAAGAATAGTTGGACTTAACTGTTCTCTTAAACCTGTCCACATCTGAATTGGTATAGTTGTGTTTTCTAATCCAGCCAAGAATAAGACTACTACGACTTCATCAAATGAAGTTACAAAAGCAAATAGTCCACCCGAGATAACACCTGGTAAAATTAGTGGTAGAGTAATTTTCATAAAAGTATTAACTGGATTACTACCAAGACTTGCTGCAGCTCTCGTAACACTATGATCAAACCCTGATAAAGTAGCAGTAACTGTTATAACTACAAATGGTGTGCCTAAAATAATATGTGCAAGAATTATTCCTAAATGAGTTGCTGCCAAACCAGCTTTAGCCATAAAAAAAAATATTGCTACTCCAGAAATAATTAATGGTACAATCATTGGGGATATTAAAACAGCCATGATTAAACCTTTGTAAGGCATATGTCTGCTGCTTAAACCTAACGCAGCAACTGTTCCCAAAATGACTGAGCCAATCGTTGCAAAGATCGCAATAATAAAACTATTTTTTGTAGCTAAACCCCAAGGATTTTTGGTTCCATAAATCATGTCCTTATACCATCTTAATGAAAACGCATCAGGATCTAGACTTTTCATTCCATCAGAAAAAACTAAAAATTCTTCAGCGTTAAAAGATAATGGAAAAATTACGAATAATGGAGCTATAAGAAAAAAGAAAACTGCCGCACAAATAGTTAAATAAATATAATGCCAAATTCTATAATGCGGTTCTGTATATTTTGGTAAAGCCATCTTTTTATCCTAATTTAATGTTATCTATTCCAACTAATTTATTATACACCCAGTAAATTGCTAAAACTCCAGTCAATAACATTAAGCCCATTGCTGATGCAAAACTCCAATCAAGTGTACTCTTCATATGAAAAGCAATTTGGTTACTAATCAATGTACCAGAGGCTCCTCCAACTAATGCTGGAGTTATATAATAACCTATAGCTAGTATAAAAACTAATAAACAACCAGCTCCAATACCTGGGATAGTTAATGGAAAATAAACTTTCCAAAAAGCCACAAAAGGGGTTCCGCCCAAAGACTTTCCAGCTCTCATCAAGCTTGGGGAAATTGTTTTCATTACACTATAAAGTGGCAAAACCATAAAAGGTAACAAAATCTGTGTCATTGCAACATAGCTACCTGTTTTATTAAACATCATTTCAGGCCTATTATCATCGGCCACTAATCCTATCCCAACAAAGAAATCATTAACCAAACCCTGTTGTTGCAACAAAATCATCCAACTAGCTGTTCTTACAAGTAATGATGTCCAAAATGGAAGAAGGACACAGATCATTAGTAAGTTGCTATACTTCATAGGTAAAGTTGCCAACAAATGAGCTATTGGATATGCCATTAAAAAACAAAACACTGTTACAAAGAATGCAATTTCTAAAGTTCTTAACCATAGAACTCTATGAATCCTTCTATCTTCTGGAACACTAACTATTTCTCCACTTTCATTTTTGAACATATCCATACCCTTTAGATATTTCTGGCCAGTATATGCTGGGGCTCTTCTTTTAATCGCTTGCCAATATTCAACATTGGCCCATCTTTTGTGGACTGCCATTATTTGTTCTTTATAATTTCCATCTTCAAAGGATTTTGATTTTCTTCTTAATTTTTTAATAATACTTTTAAATCCGTTTTTTGTATAATTTAGTTGTGTAGATAATTTTCCCTCACGTTTTTCCTCTACTAACTTTATGAAATCTGAATGAAAAGCAGCAAAAACTTCTTCCTCTGGTAACTCTTTCCCATCCCATTTTTCCATAGCTTTAAAAGTTTTGGGAAGCATTTGAGTAACCATCTTATCATCTACACTTCTCATGAGCATGTCTCCAATAGGAAGAACATAAGTGATAATTATAAATAATAGTAAAGGAGCTACTAACAAGAAGGCTTTAATTTTGTTTCTTCTTTCAGCTTTTTTAAGACTTACCTCTAAGGGAATTCCATCTGTTGTTAAAATTTGTTTTGTTTCTGAGCTCATAAATAAAAAGGGCGGTTATCAGATAACCGCCCTTAAATTATAATATATAATTAAGTTTAATAAAACTTAAATTATAGACCAGCTTTCATAGCTTCCCATTTTTCACCAAGCTCTGTACCGTTGTCAGCCCAGTAAAGTGGATCTACTAAGAAGTAATTTTTAGTATTAGCTGGTGCAGTTGGCATTTGTGGTACCATATTAGTCTTACCATCTTTATACCAAGGCTCTCCTGCTTCCATAATAGCTATAGAAGATTTTCTCCAAGGAGCATATGCGATATATTTCGCACTTCCTGCTAACATTTCTGTGCTAGTCATCATAGCTAAAGCTTTTTTAGCCATACCATTAGCATCGTTTGGTCCACCCTTAACTTGTACGAAGTATTCGTAGTCAAGACCTTGTCCATCCCATACTTGAACTAGTGGTGCACCTTCTCCAACGATAGCGTTAAAGAATCTACCATTCCAACCAGTTGCCATAACAACTTCACCGCTCATTAATAGTTCTGGTGGTTGAGCACCTGCAGACCAAAATACACATCCGCCTTTAGGATCTGTACATAATTCTTTGATCTTATTCATTGCTCTATCAACACCTTTTTCTGTGTTTAAAGCTTTATAGATTTTTGCTCCACCTTTTCCAGGTTTGATACCATCTGCAGCTAAAGCGATCTCTAAATTTGTTAGAGCGCTATTGTAGATAGCTCTTTTGCCAGGAAATTTTTTTGTGTTAAAGAAATCTTTGATAGTCTTTGGAGTGCCTTTAACATTTTCTGAGTTATAAGCATAGTTCCAAGAATATAGAATATTTCCTACAGCACATTTACTTGGCATAGCAGTAAAGAAATCTTTACTTGCTGGAGTTCCATCTGGTGCAGGTGGAAAGTCTTTGTCGAAATCAAACTCAACAAATAATCCTTCGTCACATCCTGTGATAGTGTCCATTGCAAATACGTCGATTATATCCCACGTAATTTTGCCAGCTTCTTTTTGCGCTTTGATCTCAGATAATCCACCTGAATAATCAACCCAATTGATTGTTATACCAAGGGCTTTACCAGTAGGATCACCATAACCTAACTTTTGAGACTCTGTGTAAGCTCCACCCCAAGAAACTGCAGTTACTGCAAATGCTGAAGTAGTTACAGAGATAGCAAAAGAAATGGCTAGTAATAATTTACTAATTGTTTTCATTTTTCCTCCGTTTAAACGTTTTTTATAAAAACCAATTACAGCAAGATCGATAATGAGAGTCAACAGCCCTTTTTGTAAGTTATACAATATGTAATAGGTGTTTATTTTGGGTCTAATGCTCTAGCATCTTGACTATTCCAGCCAATCTTAATTTCGTTTCCTAATTTTATATCAAGATTAGACGAGCTATTAGGTACTTTAAGAATAAAATCAGAGTTTCCTAATAAATTAATTCTAACTCTTGTGTGATCACCATGATAAATAACTTCCTCAATTTTTCCTTTGTGAATGTTATCCATTTGGTCACTAGGATTAATCAATGCTCTTTCGGGCCTCAGAGAAACAGTTGTTTTTTCACCTTTTCCTTTAACTGAAATTGGATTTGCCATAATTTCTGCATTAGCTAACTTAACTTTACATTTCCCTCCTGAAATATCTGAAACTTCTCCCGCAAAAGTATTATTTTCTCCTATAAATTCAGCAACAAAAGAATTAACCGGCTTTTCATAAAGCTCATCTGGACTAGATAGTTGTTGAACTTTACCATCATTGAACACAGCAATACGGTTAGACATTGTAAGCGCTTCACTTTGATCGTGAGTTACATAAACAACTGTTACTCCTATACTTTCATGAATATGTTTAATCTCATACTGCATACTTTCTCTTAAATTTTTATCTAAAGCACCAAGGGGTTCATCCATCAAAACAAGTTGTGGGTCAAAAACTAAAGATCTTGCTACTGCAACCCTTTGTTGTTGTCCCCCAGATAATTGACCTGGCATTCTTTGAGCAAATCCTTGTAATGATACCATTGATAGTGCTTTATCAATTTTTTTATCTGCTTCATCTTTAGGAATTTTTCTAACTCTTAAAGGAAACGCTAAATTTTCATAAACAGTCATGTGTGGAAATAAAGCATAATTTTGAAATACCATTCCTATTCCTCTTTTATGTGGAGGAATACTTGAAATTGCTTTTCCGTCTAAATAAATTTCACCATGAGTTGGTGTTTCAAATCCTGCTAACATCATTAAACAAGTAGTTTTACCAGAGCCAGAGGGTCCTAACATTGTAACGAATTCTCCTTCTTCAATATCCAGTTGAAGATCTTTAACTACTAAGACTTTTCCATCATAGCTTTTATCTACTTTATCAAATTTTACGAATTCTTTATTCATTCAAATTAATTTATGAATTTAAAACATTTGTAAGTATAAATATCAACCCCTAATAACTAGCTTTTAATATGAAGTTCTTTAGGAAAATTACAAAAAAGTTCAGAACCTTTTTCTGTCACTCTTACTGCTTCAGATGCTTCTACTCCCCAGTCTCCAAATTGCATAACAGCTATCATATGAAAGCAAACATTGGGCTCTAATACAGTCATATCACCCTTATAAATATTTAATGTGTGTTCACCCCAATCAGGTGGGTATCCAATACCAATCGAATATCCAGTTCTAGATTTTTTTTCTATTCCATATTTATCTAAAATTTTCCAAAAAGCTTGAGCAACTTCATCAGCAGTATTCCCGGGTTTGGTTGCATCAATCCCAGCGTGTAATGCTTCAATCGTTTTATTCATTGTGTCAATTTTTAATTGATCTGGTTTTCCAAGTAATACCGTTCTAGCCATTGGTGAGTGATATCTTTTATAAACGCCTGATAACTCAATTATAGTTGCCTCCCCCTCAATAAATTTATCTTGCGTTGCTGTTAGATGAGACGCTGAAGTTCCTTTTCCAGTTGGTAATAAGGTCGTTATACTTGCATATTCACCGCCATATTCCTCTGTTCCATAGAATAATGCTTTTTGAATTTCTCCAACAGCATCACACTGTCTTATTCCAGGATTAATCACTTGCATGGCAGTTTTCATGCCATTTTCAGAAATTTTTGCTGCAGCTTTCATATAGCTAATTTCTTTTTCAGATTTTACTAATCGTGCCCAATTAACTAATCGATCACAATCTTTTATCTTTGAATTTGGTAATCCGTTTTTAATTTTTTCATGACAAAATGCTGTAAAATAATGAGCATCCATTTCAACTCCAATACATAATTTGTCCCATTTTTTTTGTTTTATAATTTCAACCAAATAATCATAAGGATGGCTTGGCCATTTGTGTATATAGTTTTCGTCATATAAGATAATATTTTCTTTTTTAAGATATGTGGTTATATGTGCTCCTCCAGCATCTTGTGCTCTGACAAAACACAATGGTTCCTCTGAATTTACGTGGACAATTGCACATTGTGCATAATAAAAAGACCATGCATCATAACCAGTAAGGTAGTTAATGTTATTTGTGTCATGTGATATTAAAAGTTCAATATTCTTATCTTGCATCATTTTTTGAACTTTTTTTAATCTACTTTTGTATTCTTCTTTTGAAAAATTCATCGATCTAATTTTTAAAAAGTTTTCCGAAGCCTTCTATTCGATCTTTTTTACCTATTGTTTGTAAAGTATCCCATATCAAAACTTGATTGCTGGATAGGACAACTTTATTCAATTTTTTTTCAAGTCTATCGATTATTGATAATGCGGGTAGTGCAGTGCATGAAATAAATAAAGCTTCAGCATTACCTAAATCCATATCACATAATGTTTCATATAAGTAATTTTCATCTATTTTTCCAATATCTAGATCATTTGAAATATCAAAATAAGAGTTAGTAGTGATCTCAAAATTTTCTTTTTTAAAATATTCTACAACTTCATCATTAAGTGCTTTTGAATATGGAGTAAAAATTGACAACTTATTTAATCCTAACTTTTGTAAAGCATTTACTGCGGCAGTACTTGGAGTAGTAACTTTTGCATCTGGTTTAGCTAAATTTATTTTTTTTTTTATTGAACTGTATCCTGATGCTATTGTGCCTGATGTACATCCATAAACTACACAATCTAACTTTTCATTTGGCAAGATATCATCTGAAATTTCAGTAATACTATCAGACATTTTAATTAGATTCTCATTTGTTAAAGGGAAATAGCAATGAATTCGATTTACAAAGAAATCTATACTTTGATCTTTAATTACACTTATAAAATCTTTTTCAATTCTAAAATCAGTAGCTAGTGCAATTAATCCAACTTTTGGGTTCAAGGAAGGGCTATATTTAGGTTCTATTTTTGTTGAATTCATATTTTAAAAAGTGAATATATCATAAGTTCTTTAATAATCATTAATATAAAAAAAATTACATGAATTTAAAAGATACCTTAATTGCTTCACTAGTTCCTATTTTTTTAGGTTTTGGTTTTGTAATAGCAAAACCAGCATTTGAATCTTTTCCTCCAATTCTTTTAATGGGAATTAGATTTATTTTTGCAGCATCTATTTTAATCTGGTGGTTCCCTATTCCAAAAGAATATCTTAAAAAAATATTTTTTGCCTCTTTAATTGCAAATACTTTACAATACAGCATAACTTATACTGGATTAAACTATATTGATGCCTCTGCCGCTGTACTTCTTGTTCAAACTGAGGTTCCTTTTGGAGTTATTTTTGCTTATTTTTTACTCAAAGAAAAACCAACAATTAGATCTCTTATTGGAATTTTTACAGCTTTCATTGGTGTATATATTTTAACAGGTTCACCAAATTTGGACGGAAAATTTTTTGGTATTTTATTAACAATTTTAGGATCTGCTATTTGGGCACTTGGTCAAGTAATTGTAAAACCGTTGAGTAAAAAAATTAATCCATTAGCTTTAGTTGCTTGGCTAGCATTTTTTTCAGGGCCAACACTAATTTTATTATCAAACTTAATTGAGGGAAATTCGTTAAATTATATTTTTTCTGCTAAACTGGATCATTGGCTAATAGCACTTTATATAGGATTTATAATGCAACCAATTACTTATGGTTGTTTTTACTATGTACTTAAAAATAATCCTTTATACAAAGTTCTTCCGATCGTAACAATGGGTATACCCCCAACTGGTTTATTAGCAGCAATATTTTTATTAGGAGAAAAACCTACACCAGAACTATTTATTGGTGGTTCAATTATAATTGTGGGTGTAATTATGATAGTTTTTAGGACTACAAAAAAAAAAGAGGTGTGATTACGAAAATAATTTTTATTTTTTTAAATAATTTAATCTTCCAATTATTTCATCCCTATCCATATAATATCCCTGAAGATGTCTGTGGCCGGAGTTAGGATCAAAGGCTGTTCTTCCATGTAATACTCTCCTATTGTTGAAAGAAAAAATATCACCTGGTTCTAGTCTAAACTTTATTTGAAATTTATCGTCATGTAACAAATTTCCCAATTTGTGATGAGCTTTGTATACTCTATCCATTTCACTTGGGTGACAGTCTAAAGCATCCATAGTTGCAACACTAAATCTTATATCATTAAAATCCCCGTCTTTAGTGAGACTAAGTGCTGGAGCATAAAAACTTCTATGAGCCTCTTGAGTATAATCTTTGTCACGAAATTTAAGTGGAATCGTAACTAAAGTTTCAAAAATTTCTTTTTCGTTATCCCTTAAAAAATCTGCGACTTTAAATGCATCAACTGCTGATGAGTCACCACCCTTTGCTGAATTGATTAAACAATGAAGAAATTGGTAACCAGGAGGATTTTCAAACCATGGAAGGTCCATATGATTCTTAAGCTCATGAGCTGTATAAGCTGAATTATTTGGTTTTGGAATATTAATAACTTCAAATGGAGTATCGAAAAAAGTTTGTCTAATATGACTTATTCTATTCAGAACTTTAAAAGCCGATTTTTTTTCTGTTGGTGAATTCTTTACTATAGCAATTCCTTTATGGTGTAATAATTCTAGCCATTTTATAAGTCCCTTTTCTGTATTCAATATTTCATCGTGTTCAATACAAATAGAATCTATTTCTTTCTCTAATGAGTTGTCCCATAATTGATAAGGAGAAATATATTTTTTTTTATTTTTTAGAGTATAACAATTTTTTCTAAGCCAGTCCGTATCATAGTAACTTACATGATTTCCTTCGCTCCATTTAATTACTAGTTTACCATCATTATTTACCTTAAAGTTTTCCGCATTGAGATTTGTTGAAACATCGAGAATGTTAAACATTCGATGATTAGAGTCTTTGTCATGTGCTGTAGGACAATTATCTCTTAGCCATAGGTAATTGAAACTACTTACCTCTCCGTCACTCCATTTAATATTAAGATTATTTTCATCTTTTTCTATTTTCGAAATACTAGGCATTTTACAATAATTATTTACTTTTAAGCAATTTTCAATGATAAATAAGATAAGAAAAAATATTCTTGTTTTTTAAGCTTATTCATTATTAAAGTATTCAAATGTCAGATCAAACTCTTAAGAATAAGAAAATCATTATATCTGCTGGGGCATCGGGTATAGGGCTGGCTACAGCAAAAATATGTTTATCTAGAGGAGCTTTCGTCTATCTTTGTGATTTAGATATTAAATCTCTTAATAAACTCAATAAGCATCCATTAATAAATAAAAAATTATTTACTTACATTTGCGATGCTTCTAATGAAAATCAAGTTTCTAAATTTTTTGATAAAGTTAAGAAAAAAACAAAAAAAATTGATGCTTTAATTAATAATGTGGGAGTTGCAGGACCTACGGGATCTTTAGAAAAAATTAAATCTAAAGATTGGGAAAATACTTTACAAGTAGATATAAATAGTCACTTTTATTTTACTAAAAGAGCTATCCCTTTAATTAAAAAATCTAAAAACGGCTCAATAATAAATATTTCATCGACTGCAGGAATACTTGGATTCCCGCTGCGTTCTCCTTACGCAGCCAGTAAATGGGCAATTATTGGTATTACAAAAACTTTAGCTATGGAACTTGGTAGATATAATATTAGAGTAAATGCTGTTTGTCCTGGAACTATTAAAGGTGACAGAATGAAGAGAGTTATACGAGATAAGGCAAAGTTTAAAAAAGTTTCTCCAAAAAAAATTGAAAAGGATTTTATTTCGATGAGTTCAATGAAGCAATGGATATTAGAAGATGATATAGGTAAAATGTGTTCCTTTTTAATTTCAGATGACTCATTAAGAGTATCTGGTCAAGTTATATCCGTAGACGGACATACAGAAAGAAATGACTAATTTATCTTAATTTTTTTTCGTATTTTTTTCTTAGTTGTTGAAGTTTAACTAAATATTCATCTCTAATATTTGATATTTTTGAAACAGATCGCCCTTTAGATTGTTTTTTAGTTCCTAGTACCAATCTATTAATCAATTTATTAGATAATTTTGGAGCTTTTAATTTAGTCCATGGTAGTTTTAAGGCTGGTCCAAATTGTTCCAACATATGTTTCATTCCGGATTTTCCTCCAGCTAAATGAAAAGTTAAAAATGTACCCATTAACGACCACCTTAAACCTGGCCCATCCTCTATAGCTCTATCTAAATCTTCTGTAGTTGCATGTCCTTCATTAATTATATGAAGTCCTTCTCTCCATAAAGCCTCTTGAAGTCTATCTGATAAATAACCTGGTAGCTCATGTTTAACTATTATTGGGTTCATGGAAATTGACTTATAGAATTTATTAGCTTTGTTTAGATATTTCTTGGCTGTTTTTTTTCCAGGTACAATTTCAACGGCTGGTAATAAATAAACGGGGTTAAAAGGGTGTCCAATCATTGTTCGTTCAGGTTTTTTACATTGTGAATAAATTCTTGTTGGCAACAATCCAGAAGAACTAGAGGAAATAATTGCATTTGATTTTGCATAATTTCCTATGATTTTCATCAACTTAGTTTTTAAAACATAATTTTCAGTTGCACATTCCTGAATAAAATCAGCATCCTTCAAAGTTTCTTGAATAGAGGTAAAATATTTAAAATTTTTAAAATTAAGTTTCTTTTTATTAAAAAGCTTTTTAACATAAGGCCAAGTTCTTTTAATCTCGGCTAGTAATTTTTTTTTTAACGTTAAATCTTTATCAAAGGCATAAACGATCTTGTTGTGTGCTAAACATCGAATTATCCATCCTGCTCCTATAACTCCAGTGCCTATGACTGCAACTTTTTTAATGGTGGACATTACTTGTGTTTAACAAGTTTTAACTTTTCTCTAGTTTCAGAAGGCGTCATAGTTGAATAACCTAATTCTTCTACAATTCTTTTAGCTTTTTCAACTAATTGGGCATTTGTTGCTAATTTTCCTTTTGATAAATATAAATTATCCTCTAATCCAACCCTTGGATTACCTCCCATTAGAACTGTTTGGGCTACAAAAGGCATTTCATTTTTTGAGATGGCAAAGCCAGACCATACCGCTTCTGTTGGAAGTATTTCTTTCATTGCTTGCATTGCTAGAGTTGTGGCAGGTGCTCCCCAAGGAATACCTAAGCACATTTGAAACAGTGGAGGATCGCTTAACAATCCCTCTTTATATAGTTGAGATCCAAACCACATATTACCTAAATCAAAAGCTTCTATTTCAGGTTTAACTTTTAATTCTTTCAATTTTTTTGCTGCTTTTCTTAAATCATTAGGAGTATTAACTGTTATCACAGAGCTATCTCCAAAATTTAATGTTCCTGCATCTAAAGTGCAAATTTCTGGAAGAAACTGTTCTACATTTGCTATTCTTTCCATAACATTTGCCATATCGGTCAATGGTCCAAATTCTAAAGGATTACTTCCTTGTCCAATATCTAAATCTCCACCCATCCCTGTAGTTAAATTTAATACTACATCAGTATCACTTGATCGAATTCTATCTACCACCTCTTTGTATAAATCTAATCTTCTACTTGGAGTTCCATCTTCTTCTCTTACATGTATGTGAGCTATTGCTGCACCAGCTTTTGCAGCTTCAATAGAGGCTTTGGCTATTTGTTCAGGAGTTTTAGGTAAATCAGGATGTTTACTTGCTGTATCACCTGAACCTGTAACTGCACATGATATAAATACTTTATTACTCATTAAAGTATTTATAATATAATAAAAATCTTAAGGATATAAAAAAAATAATTTACTGATTATTGTTCATTGTGTTTACAATGATAACTCCAACTATAATAAATAGTAAGCCTACTATAGTTGGTATATTTGGTATTTGTTTATATTTATAAATACCCCATAAAGATAATGCAACAATTCCTACCCCTGACCAAGTGGCATAGGTTATTCCTATAGGTAATATTCTCATTACGTGAGACATCGTATACATACAAACAATAATTGCTGCTACAGAAATGAGTGAAGGTGCCCATTTAGTAAATCCTTCTGTGGCTTTTAGAGATCCGGTTGCAATAATCTCTCCCGCAATCGCAACTCCTAACAATAAATATGCTTGGGTCAAAGTCATTATCTCTTATACATTTTGACAAAATAAACATCTAGTAATATGTTGATCTTAATGGATATTAAATTGTTATCAGGTGCTCTAGGAGCTGAAATCTCTGGAATTAATTTAAAAGACTCATCTTTAGAAAATTGGAATATAATTAATAATTTGTTGTTAGAACATAAAGCTCTATTTTTCAGAGATCAGGATATTAGCTCGGAGGAACAAATTAATCTTGCCAAACGTTTTGGCCCTTTAGAAAGACACATATATGTCAAGGGAAGAGATAAATATCCTGAGATTTTAAGAATTATCAAAGAGCCTGATGAAAAAAGACAATGGGGAGAAACATGGCATACTGATGTGAGTTATAACCCTAAACCTACCAAGGTAATCATTTTACGATCTTTAAAGATCCCACCTGTAGGTGGAGACACTATGTTTTCTAATATGGAAATCGCATATGAAACTTTAGATGATAAAATTAAAGATAAAATAGATAATAAAAAAGCCATACACAGTTCTTTAGGTGCGGCAGCTTTTACTGAAGATTATAAAGCAATGGAAGGAAATGGAAACTTAGATGAATATTCAAATGCACATCCAATGGTTAGAACACACCCTGAAACAGGTAAAAAAATTTTATATGTGAATTCAATGTATACAAAAAAAATTTTAGATTTAGAAAAAAATGAAAGTGAAGATATTTTAAATGAAATTTTTAGACATCAAGAACGATTAGATTTTACTTGTAGATTTAAATGGACAGAAAACGCAGTGGCAATTTGGGATAATAGAAGCACATTACATCAAGGATTAACTGATTTTTTCCCAGGTAGAGGTTTGGGTCATGAGAGAGTAATGGATAGAATTGCTATTGAAGGTGATCATCCTCAATAGGTAACATTTTGAAATTTGATTACTTAATTATCGGAGCTGGTACGGCAGGATGTGTTCTTGCTAACAGGTTATCAGAAAATAATCAAAATAGTGTTGCAATCTTTGAAGCAGGTAAGAATAGTGACATTTGGAAAGTTAACATGCCACTCGCTATTCTCTATACAATGCATGATCCAAAATATAACTATAAATATTTTTCAGAGCCTGAACCATACCTAAATAACCGAAGATTATTTTGTCCGAGAGGAAAAATGATTGGGGGGTGCTCGGCACATAATGGAATGGTTTATGTGAGAGGAAATAAAAATGATTATGAAAGATGGGCTTCATTTGGATTAAAGGATTGGAAATATGAAAAAGTTTTACCTTTCTTTAAAAAAATTGAAACTTGGTCAGAAGGAGAAAATGAATTTAGAGGTGGAAATGGTATACTGCCAATTAATCAGTCTAAAAACAAAAATCCTTTATTTAAAGCTTTCTTAAATTCTGCAGAAGAAGCAGGATATAAGTTAAATTATGATATGAATGGAAAAGATCAAGAGGGATTTGGCATGTATGATGTAACAATTCACAAAGGTGAAAGAGCAAGTGCCTCAAAATATTATTTAAATCCTGTAAAAAAAAGAGACAACTTACAAATTTTTACTCAGTCTTTCGTGGAAAAGATAATTTTTGAGGGGAAAAAAGCAATCGGTATTGAAGTTAAAATAAAAGATAAAGTTAAAAAAATTTATGCGAATAAAGAGGTTATTCTTAGTGGTGGCTCAATAAATTCTCCACAATTATTAATGGTTTCTGGAGTTGGTCCAGCTGAACATTTGAAAGAAAAAGGTATTGAGGTAGTTCATAATTTAAAGGGAGTTGGAAAAAATCTTCAGGATCATTTAGAAACTTATATTCAGCAAGAGTGCAAAACACCCGATACTTTATATTCATACGTTAATAAACTAAGTATGTTAAAGATAGGTATTCAATGGTTTTTAAATAAAAGTGGTCCGTGTGCAACATCATTCTTAGAAGCAGGTGGATTTTGTAAATCTTCAGCAGATAAAGAATATCCAAATATACAATTTCATTTTTTTCCTGCTTTTGTAATTGATCATGGAAATGTAGATCCTGACAGACATGGATATCAACTTCATGCAAGTTTAAATCAACCAAAGAGCAGAGGCCATATAACTCTCAATAGCTCCAATCCTTATGAATATCCAAAAATTCAATTTAATTATTTAGAAAATGAATACGATTTAAATGAGACTGTAAAATGTGTAAAAGTAGCAAGAAAAATATTAAGTCAAAATTCAATGAAGCCTTATGCGGGTAAGGAAATTGGACCTGGAGATAATGCTGAAAGTGAAAATGAAATTATTGATTATATTAGATCTAAAGCTGAAACTGCCTATCATCCTTCATGCACTTTAAAAATGGGGTTTGATGATACGGCAGTTGTTGATGAAAAACTTAGAATTCATGGTTTAAAAAATATTAGAGTTGCTGATGCTTCAGTGATGCCAGAAATAACAAGTGGTAATCTTAATGCCCCTACTTTGATGATAGGAGAGCGAGCTTCAGATTTTATTTTAAATTCATGAACCAAGTACAAAATAATACTAAAGGTATAATTTTTATCTTGCTTGGAATGGCATCCTTTTCAATTCAAGATTCTTTAATAAAATTTATTTATAATGACACTGCTTTATATGAATTATATTTAGGAAGAACATTAGTAGCATCAATATTATTATTCATTTTTTTAAAAATTACCTCTCAAAAACTTGTTTTTAAAACTCACTACCCTTTTTTAACTATTTTAAGAGTGATATGTTTTTTTTTCGGATTTAGTTTTTTTTATGTTTCTCTAACCTTTATGTCCCTTGCAATGGCAAATGCTTTATTCTTTTCGAGCCCTTTTTTTGTATCCATTTTAGCTATAATCTTTCTTAAAGAAAAAGTTGGAATAAGAAGATGGCTTGGGATTGTTGTGGGATTTACTGGAGTAATTATTGTTTTAAATCCCAGTTTTGAAGATTTTGATTATACGAAACTTGCACCTGTTGCATGTGCATTATTTTATGCAATTTCTATGACTATTACAAAATACACTTCAGATAAAGATAGTGTTTATACTCAAATGGCTCATTTATACATTGGTGCTATCATTATAAGTATAATTTTTTTTATTTTTACAGGAAAAGGACAACTAAATATATATCCCAATCCAACTCTTCAATTTATTTTTAGGGAATGGTTTACTAATCCAGGGTATGCTTGGCCATTTATTGTTGGAATGGGTTTTGTTGCTTCATTTTCTTTTTACTGTGTATTTTCAGCCTATTCAATTGCTTCACCCCCAGTTGTTTCGTTATATGAATATTCTTTAATTATATGGGCAATTTTAATCGGTTATTTTTTATTTGATGATATTCCAACCCTAAGGACATTTTTTGGTGTCGCTTTAATCATCGGGGCAGGAATATACATCTACATAAGAGAAAAAGTTCGTGACCAGATGATTGTCTCAGATACACCTAATAGATGAACAGTTTAACTCCCTTAATTAATAATAATTTTAATAAAGAAGCCTTAAAAATGATATTTTTTGAAATTTTTAAGAAAACTCTCATGAAAAAATTTATTGAATATCAGCGATAAGATTTATAATATTAATCTATTAAGCGATACATAACTCATCGTTAAATCCAATACGAAAGTGGGATCGGTCGTCTTTTTTTAAATTAAAAGTTTAAAGGAGGAAGAATGAAATTTGGATACTTTTGTAATACAACTAATTGGACTCATAAACCTTATAATAAATTATTAGATGAGACTAAAGAAATTACTGAATACTGTGATCAAAATGAATGGAATTCAATTTGGTATACTGAGCACCACTTTAATCATGAAGGAATGGAGTCCTGTACAAACCCTTTGATGATGGGTGTTGATGCAGCAGCCAGAACTAAACAAATTAGAATTGGCCAAGCTTGCAATGTAATTACATTTCATAATCCAATTCGTCTAGCTGAAGACATAGCGCTTCTTGATCAATTATCTGGTGGTAGAGTCGAGGTTGGTATTGGAAGAGGAATCTATGGAAGAGAAGCAATTAATATGAATAAAGAAGCTGATCTTAAAGACCAAGCTAAAAACTTTAGATTATTTGAAGAGTCTTTGACAATTATGAAAAAAGCTTGGACTGAAGAATTTTTTAGCCACAAAGGTGAATTTTATACTTATCCGTCACCAGACTTTATTTGGCAACATGACATGAGTCCCCCGAGTAAAAAGTTTTTAGATATAAAAACAAATGAAATAAAAAAAATAAGTATTGTTCCAAAACCTAAACAATCACCACATCCTCCTATATGGCAAGTTGTTGATGGCGCCCGATCAATTGAATGGGCTGCACAAAATGGTCTAAATACAATTATGTGGATACCAACTGTAAAGGCTCTTAAAAAAAGATTTGAGATATACAGAGACGCAAAATCAACTGCTGAAAATAGAGATGTTCCGTTAGGGGAAGGTGTATCTTTAGTAAGAGATATGTTTGTTGCGGAAACCATGGAAGAAGCAGAAAAAATGGCTGGTGAACATATTATTAATTATATGAAATGGGTTTGTCATTGGAGAGGATTGGGAAATCATATGGATCCTGGTGAAGAGCTACCTGAAACAAAACATAAATTAGATTTATTGAACTATGATTTTCTTCATAAAAGAAATTTGTTATTTGGTACCCCTGAATATGTTATTAATAAAATCAATGAATTAAAGTCTGAGTTAAATTTACAGAATCTTCAGGTATGGTCTAACTTCCCTGGCATAGATCATAAAGCTTGTATGAGAAGTATCAAATTATTTAACGATGAGGTAATTCCAAAAATAAATTTAGATTCTTCTGATATAGAAAAAGCAAGTTAATGGATTTAGAACTTAGAAAGTTTACAAAATTTGTAGATAAAACTCTCATTGAAGGTGGAAAGTCAGCTAAAGAACCAGTCTTATTAGTATCTGTAGCTGCTGTGTTCAAAAATCCCTGGTCAGGCAAAGGATTTGTAGAAGACTTAAAGCCAATCATTTTAGATTTAGCCCCAAAACTTGGTGATATTTTAGTTCCAGAATTAATAAAAGAAATCGGATCACCAGAAAAAATTTTGGCTTATGGTAAAGCAGGCACTGTAGGCTTAGATGGTGAAATAGAACATGCTTCAGCTTTTATCCATACTTTAAGATTTGGAAATAAATTTAGAGATGCGGTTGGAGGCACTTCTTATTTAAGTTTTACAAACACTAGAGGACCTGCAGGATCTAAAATATCGATACCCATGATGCATAAAACAGACTCAGGACTAAGACCATATTATTTAACTCATGAGTTTACTATTCACGATGCACCTTTTGATGACGAGATTATAATTGCAATTGGTGGAGCATCAAGTGGTAGGGCTCACGCTAGAACTGGAGATCGATATCAAGATATGAAAGAAATGGGATTAGATCCTAAATAACTTCATGTCTCAAAATTTTGATCAAAATCAAAATTATTATTTTTACAATAAAAAGGAGTCAATCCCTATCGTGTTCATTCATGGAGTAGGTCTAGACCATAAAATGTGGAATAATCAAGTAGATTACTTAAATGAGTTTTCTATTTTAACCTACGATTTATTAGGTCATGGAAAAACTCCATGTAAAAAAGAAAAATTAAGTCTTAAAGATTTTTCAGATCAACTTTTAGGAATTTTAGATTATTTAAATATAGAAAAGATAAATCTTGTGGGTTTTTCTTTAGGCTCTTTAATTGCTTTAGATTTTTCATCTAATTTTCAAAATAAAGTTGAAAAAATAATATTAATTGGAACTACTTATAAAAGATCGGAACATGAAAGATCTCTTGTATTAGATAGATACAATCAAGCTAAATTAAATAAATCAATATCCAAACAAGCTTTAAGAAGATGGTTTAGTGATAAATATCTTAAAGATAATCCAAAAACTTATGATTTATTTATGAATATTTTAAATAAAAAACCAGAAGATCATAAAAATTTTCTTAAAGCCTATGAGTTGTTTGCTAATTATCATGATGACATAGAGGCTATAAAAAAGATAGATAGAAAAACTCTAGTAATGACTGGTTCCGATGATATTGGTTCGACCCCTAGAATGTCTAAAGAATTGGTTAAAGACCTTGTTAATTCGAATTATATTGAAATTAAAAATGGAAAACATCTTTGTAGTATAGAATATGTAGATGATGTTAATATGAATATTAAAAAATTTATTAATAATTAAATGTCAAAAATTGAAAATTTTAAGATGTATATTGATGGTGAATGGGTAGATTCATCTTCTGGAAAAAAAATTGAAACTTTAAATCCAGAAAATAATGAGATTTGGGCGACTGTTCCAGAGGCAAATGAAAAAGATGTCGACAAAGCTGTTAAATCAGCTCAAAGAGCTTTTGAAAATAATTGGTCAAAACTTCACCCAAGAGACAGAGCAAAATATCTAAGATTAATTGCAGATCAACTAAGAGCGAATGCTGAGCATCTTGGAAAAATAGAAACTATTGATACTGGAAAACTTTATAGAGAAACAAAAAATCAAGCAAATTATATTGCAGAATATTATGATTACTTTGCTGGTCTAGCCGATAAAGTTGAAGGAACTGTCGTTCCAATAGATAAACCTGACATGCAAGTTACAACAACAAGAATTCCTATAGGTGTTGTCGCAGCAATTATCCCTTGGAACTCTCAAATGCTTTTAACCGCGGTTAAACTTGCACCAGCTCTTGCAATGGGTAATACTGTTGTAATAAAAGCATCAGAACTAGCACCAGTAACTTTATTAGAGTTCGCAAAATTAATTGAAAAAGCTGGAGTACCAAAAGGGGTAATTAATATAATTACTGGACTTGGTGAACCATGTGGAAAGGCACTTACTACTCATGATCTTATAGAAAGAATTGCTTTTACTGGTGGCCCAGAGACTGCAAAACATATTGTTAAAAATTCTGCTGAAAATTTATCTCAAGTAAGTTTAGAACTGGGAGGAAAAAGCCCAGTTGTAGTATTTGATGATGCTGAACAAGAAAATGCATTAAATGGAATCACTGCAGGAATATTCGGTGCTAGTGGCCAAAGTTGTATTGCTGGTTCAAGACTTTATCTTCAATCTAAAATTTATGAGGAATTTCTAAAAAAATTGATAACTAAAGCTGAAAAAATAAAGTTGGGTGCTCCTATGGACAAAGACACACAAATGGGTCCATTAAATAGTTTTAAACAATTAGAAAATATAGAAAAAAATATTAAAGCTACAGTTGAACAAGGTGGAAAAATTAGATGTGGAGGAAAAAGATCTTCTGTTTTAAATAAAGGTTTTTATTTTCCAGCAACAATAATTGAATGCGAAAATCACAATCTTCCTGTTGCAGAAAATGAATTATTTGGACCAATATTGTCAGTTATGAAATTTGAAAATGAAAAGGAAGTAATTGAAAAAATGAATGATAATAAATACGGACTTTCCTCAGGAGTTTATACTTCTGATTTTGCAAGAGGTTTAAGAGTCTCTAAAGCTGTAAGAGCAGGTATAGTTTTTATCAACACATACAGATTAATTTCGCCAATGGCACCATTTGGAGGTATTAAAGATAGTGGTTATGGAAAAGAAGCGGGTATTGAGTCTATAAAAGAATACACAAGAATAAAGACTACATGGTATAATTCCTCAGATAAGCCGATGACTGATCCATTTACTATGGGTTAGCTTTTAATTGTTAAATGAATGTTTAGCTTTAGGAAATCTTTTTTTTAGTACTTCAAATTTGTATTTTTTAACAGCAGAATTAATAATTTGATTAATATTTGCATATTTCTTTACAAACCTAAATTTACTTTGACTTAAACCAATCAAATCATCAATTACCAAAACTTGTCCATCACAATTGGCTGAGGAACCAATTCCAATAGTTATAATATTTAATTGTTCAGTTATTTTTTTTGCTAATTTGGTTTCTATACATTCTAACACCACTGAAAAGATGCCTGCCGTTTCTAATAATTTAGCATCTTTTAAAATCCTATTTTGCTCTGATACTTTTTTACCCTTATAAGTAAACTTTTTTTCTGTTTGAGGTAAAATACCCAAATGTCCCATAACAGGGATTTTATTTCTAACAAGAAATTTAATTATATGAATAATTTTTTTCCCTCCCTCTAACTTTACTGCATCACATTTTGTTTTTTTCATCACTAATCTCGCATTCTTCAAAGCTTCTTTTGGATTACGGTATGTATTGTATGGCATATCAACTACCATCAAAGATTTCTTTACCCCTAATCTAACACTTTTAGAGTGACTGATCATAGTTTCTAAAGTTACCTCTTTTGTAGACCTATAATTATAGAGAACTGAACCTAATGAATCTCCCACTAGAACAAGATCGCAATATTTATCTAAAATTGAAGCAACATTTTTTGAATATGCTGTAAGGCATATGACTTTAGATTTATTTTTTTTATTGAGAATTTTATTTATTTTTTTATTCATTTACTCTAACTCAATAGTGCTAGGAGGTTTTGAAGTTATATCATAAACTACTCTATTAATCCCTCTAATACTATTAACTATTTTATTTGAAATTTCTTGTATAAATGATTTTTTAAATTGATAAAAATCTGCGGTCATACCATCTTCAGATGTAATAGCTCTAAGCAAACATAAGTATTCATAAGTTCTATTATCACCCATCACTCCAACAGTTTTTACTGGTAGTAGAGCAGCATAAGCTTGCCAGATCTTATCATAAAGTTTGTGATCTTTTAAAGATTGAATGAAATAATTATCTGCCTCTTTAAGAATATTGATTTTTTCCTTAGTTATAACTCCAGGCATTCTAATTGCTAGTCCAGGGCCTGGGAAAGGGTGTCTTGAAATAATTTCATTACTTAACTTTAATTCTAAACCTAGTTTTCTAACTTCATCTTTAAACAAAAATTTCAATGGTTCTACTAGTTTAAGTTTCATTTTTTTTGGTAAACCTCCAACATTATGATGAGATTTGATTTTAGATGTTTGACTACCTGTTACTGATTTGCTCTCTATTAAGTCAGGGTAAAGTGTCCCTTGAGCTAAGAATTTCACATTTTTAATTTTTTTAGCGTATCTTTCAAATATCTTTATAAATAAATTTCCTATTATTTTTCTTTTTAATTCAGGATCTGAAATATTTGATAATTTCTTAATAAACTCTTTTTCAGCATTTACATATATAAGATTAATCTTTAGTTTCTTTTTAAATGTTGCAATAACTTGTTTTTCTTCATCTTTTCTTAAGAGACCAGTATTTACAAAAATACAGTACAAATTTTTACCAATTGCTTTGTTTAATAGTTGAGCAACTACGCTGCTATCTACACCACCAGATAAAGCACAAATAACTTTATTATTACCTACCAATTTTCTAACATCTTTGATCAACTTGATTTTTTGATCTTTAGAGGACCAGTTTTTTTTCATTTTACATATTAAAAAAATAAAATTGCTTATAAGTTTTTTACCATTTTCGGTATGTGTCACTTCTGGATGAAACTGAACTCCATAATAATTCTTTAACTTATTTTCAACTATAGCAAATTTTGAATTTTGACTTGAAGCAATCACTTTAAAATTTTTTGGTAGTTTTGATACTTGATCAGCATGACTCATCCAGACTTTAATTAATTTTTTTTTCTTAAATAAATCATTTATTAAAAGACTATCGTTTTTTTTTGAAATATTAGCTAAACCAAATTCTCTATGTTTGGATTGCTTAACTTTGCCTCCATTTAATTTAGATATGATTTGATGGCCAAAACAGATGCCCAGGACCGGAACTCCTTTATGAATTATCTTTTTATCGAATGAGTATCTATTTATTTCATAAACATTCAACGGACCACCAGATAAAATAATTCCTTTTATTGTGCTATCAATATCTTTATTTTTAACTTTTTTGTGACTTATAATTTCTGAAAAAATTCCTAATTCTCTTATTCTCCTGGCTATTAATTGTGTAAATTGAGAACCAAAATCGACTATTAAAATTTTATTCAAATTATAATCAAGACTCATTTTTTGGCTCTAAATTAGATAAAGAGTCTAAGATGCTTTTATTTTCATCACATAAAGTTTTACAAACTTTAATAAAATCTTCCGATAAGTCTTTTACTTTTGAATAATTTGATTTTTCTAAAGCTATTTTCATTAACATTAATATTGCTTCTTCATTTCTAGGCTCTATTAATAAAGTTGCTTCTAAATTTTTTTCCTCTTTTATTTGATTTTTTTCCTGATTATAAATTTTTGCTAAATACAAATACGAATTGGAGTCTTTTGGATTAAAAACAATACTTCTTTCAAACATAAATCGAGCATCTTCAAATTTTTCTTTATTATATAACTCCAAACCTTTGTTAAAAAAATTTTGCTCACTTGAGGAAAAACTATAGATATTAATTAAGAAATAAAAAATGATTGATGTTTTAAGTATTTTTTTCATTAATATTTATTATCGCTTTTAATTATATCTACATTGTGAACCATACTTTCATAAAACCCAGCTTTTGTAATCTTAACAAATTGTGGTTTATCTCTTAAAAATTTAATTTGTCTTGATCCAAGATATCCCATAGATGATTTTAAGCCCCCAATTAATTTAAAAATTATATTATTAACTTTCCCTTTGTATTTTGCAAATCCCTCCACTCCTTCTGGAACATATTTGGATAAATCTTTTTGTTTTGATTGAAAATATCGATCGGCAGATCCTTTATTCATAGCACCAACTGAGCCCATACCTCTAAAATTTTTAAATAGTTTTCCGTTTCTTTTAATTAATTTTCCTGGTGCCTCATCAGATCCTGCAAACAAGGATCCGATCATAACTGCATCTGCCCCAGCAGCGAATGCTTTTGCCAAATCTCCTGAATATTTTATTCCACCATCAGAAATAATTTTTACATTTTTATTTTTAATTCCATTTCTAACTTCTAATATTGCACTAAGTTGAGGAACTCCAATACCAGCAACTAATCTTGTAGTACATATTGAACCAGGCCCGATACCAACTTTTATGATATCAACTCCGCACTTTAACAAAAATTTGGCTGCAGAGGGTGTAGCGATATTTCCCGCACAGAGTGCTGTTTTTTTATTTTTGGTTTTTTTTATGAACTTAATTATTTCAGAAACTTTTTTTGTGTGTCCATGAGCAGTATCAACCACAATCATATCAATTTTTTCTTTTAATATAGCATCAGCTCGTTTAAGTTCACTTGGTCCAGCCCCTACAGCCGCACCCACCAGAAGTTTTTGTTTTTTTACTTTTTTAATTTCAATAATTTGTTTTTTAATATCTAGATTTCTGTGAATAATTCCAATTCCACCAGCTTTAGCTATTGCAATTGCCATTTTACTCTCAGTAACAGTATCCATGGCTGAAGATAAAAGTGGTATATCCAACTTGAGAAATTTTGTAAGTTTTATACTTGTATCGACTTCAGAAGGTAAAATCTCGGAATACTTAGGAGCAAGAGTTACGTCGTCAAAGGTGAGTGCTTCTTTTATAGGAACCATGATCATTTATATACGATTCCTTTAAAATTTAAAGAAACTATCTAAGATTTTTACAAATTATAAAACTTTCTTTGGAGTCTCTTCGACTTGATTTGGGTTTAAAAACCTTAACTTCTTTAAAAATTTTTTTTCCTAGTGCGACAATTTCATTAAAAGTGCTGCCCATAAATATTTTTGAAACAAAAGTACCCTTTTCTGAAATAATATCTTTTGAAAAAATCATAGCTTCTTTACATAGTTCGCCAGTCTGAACTGCGTCTATATTTTTAATACCAGTTGTGTTTACAGCCATATCAGACATAACTACGTCAGGTTTTTTTTTAAGATTGTTCTTTATCTGATTTTGAATATCGATAGAGGTAAAATCACCCTTAATCTGTGTTGTGTTAACTATGTTTTCCATCTCTTTTAAATCTATAGAAATTATTTTTCCACTTTTTACTACCTTTGCAACATACTGAGACCAGCTTCCAGGAGCAGCTCCGATGTCTATAATTGACATACCTCCTTTAAATATTTTGAATTTTTCATCAATTTCTTTTATTTTATAAGCTGATCTTGCTCTGTAACCGTCAACTTTAGATTGACGTACATAAACATCCCGTCTTTGTTTATTTATCCAATTTTTTGAAATTTTATTTTTTTTCAATTAAATATTATATCTTAAACTTTTAAATACTTTTTTTTTATCTAAAGTTTCTAATTCTATTTTGATACTTTTATCGACTCTCATATCTTTACCATCTATCCAAATACCAGCCGCGAGATGCATTATTCCAATTTTATAATTTGGTAAATATGGCTCTACAAATGTATTTTGTTTTTCATCATATTTTGGGAGTAAATTACTAGTAATCCAATTACAATTTAAAGGTAAAAATTCTGTTTCTAAATTATCGATATAAACAGACATATTAATTGCTAATCCTTCTGAACCAAAAATATTACCTGATTTTAAAGTTTGTAATAAATTTTTCTGCCACAAACTCCAACCATTAGAGTTTTTTTCTAAAGAAAAAACACCAATATTAATATGTGGAGCAAATGCTAATTTTCTGGCTTTTTCGTAACCAATTTTTGATTTAACAGCATGTTTGAAATTTTGTGACTTTATTATTGCTAATTTTCCAAATAGCCAGTTCACTTTTGAAGTTATTTTATAACCTGGACCAATAGTTTGTGTAATACCAAGTTTACCATTATTGCACGCTTTAAAATATAGTTCGAGACTATTCCAATCATTTACCCAAGCATCACAATCTATCCATAAATATTTTTCGTAATTAGGAAAATATTTAGGTAAAAAAGCTCGTGAAACTTGGCTTTTAAGCCACTCTTTATTTTTAACTTTATAATCTGGAACTTCGATATCCCATTCAGCTGTTTTAATCTCGTCTACTTTATTCAATAAAATTTTTTTTTGCTCTATTGTCAATCCAGCATCTAAGATGCAGATTGCAACCTTTTCACTCTCTTTAAATTTTTTTATAGAATTTATTAATTCTTCTAACAAAGGGAAGTAATTAGCATCAGCTAAAGAAACTATAACATTTTTTTTCATTAAAGTACGTCTTCAAGATCATCCTCGTCTTGAATTTTGTCATTTTCATGTCGTTTTTTGATTTTTTGAAAATGTATGAAGCTTATTGGTAATAAAAGCAGATAAATAATTGCACTTATGGCAATAATATCAAATGTATAAATTAATAAAAGACCAAAAAATAGTACAATTCCAAAAAGCAAAAAAATTGTGGTTCTTCTTCTGATTACAATTTTTTTAAAAGAATAACTTGGAAATTTACTTATCAATAAAAATGAAGTTACAATAAAAAATATTGGAACTACAATATCATAGTTTAATTGAAGTAAATCAAAACTACTTAAACTTATGATTAATGGAGTAAGAACTAATATTCCACCTGCTGGTGATGGAACGCCTTCAAAAAAATTATCTTTCCATGAGGGTTCTTGATTAGAATTAATGTTAAATCTTGCTAGTCTTAGTGCTACACAAATCACATAAACTAAACATAATAACCAGCCAAATCTCTCTAACGTATTAAGTTTCCAAAAATACATTATGAATGCTGGTGCAACACCAAAGCTTATCATATCAGTAAGAGAGTCTAGTTCTTTTCCAACCTTAGATGTTCCTTTAATTAATCTTGCAATTCTTCCGTCAAGTCCATCAATTAAAGCAGCAAAAATTATTGCAATAATTGCTAATCCAAATCTTTCATCTAAAGCAAACCTAATTGACGTTAAACCAATGCATACCCCAATTAACGTAAGCATATTTGGTAAAATCACTCTTGCAGTTTTTTTTTCAGCTACAATTTTAAAATTATTTTTTTTTGGTTCCATTTATTTTTTAGCTAATATGGTTTCACCTGAAATAGCTTTCTGTCCTATTTTAACTAATGGTTGATAATTTTCATAATATATATCAACTCGACTACCAAATCTGATCATTCCAATTCTTTCTCCTTGTGTTAAGATTTGTTCTTTATTAGCTTCACAAATAATTCTACGAGCAATAAGCCCAGCTATCTGAACAACTATGATTTTATTGTCAAAAGAATCTTTAATTTTGAAATAATTTCTTTCATTATCTTCACTAGCCTTATCTAGTGAAGCATTAAAAAATTTTCCTGGTTTATATAAAATTTCCTCAATTAATCCTCTGCATGGTGTCCTGTTCACATGACAATCAAAAACATTCATAAAAATACTAATCTTATTAAATTTTTGGTTTTCTAAACCAAGTTCTTTAGGACCATCAGTTTCTTCTACTTTAATGACTTCGCCATCAGCTGGGCTAACTAAATAATTATCATTATCAATGATTACTCTTTCAGGATCTCTAAAAAAATAATAAACCCATATAGTTAATACAAATCCAATTAAGCCAAGAAAATCACTAAAGCTGTAAAACACTATAGTAATAATTCCGGCGATAACTAAAAATTTATATCCCTCTGCGTGAATTTTTGGAAATATCTTGCTAAACATATTCTTCTATTTGATAATTTTTCATTAATATGTATATAAAATCGCGAAATTCAATTATTAAGATAAATATAAGTGACTAAAATTAGCGTAAAAAACCCTGTTGTAGAGTTAGACGGTGATGAAATGACCAGAATAATATGGGATTTTATCAAAAATAAATTAATTCTTCCTTATCTTGATCTTAAAATTGAGTATTACGACTTAGGGATGAAAAGCAGAGATAATACAAATGATCAAATTACAATTGACTCTGCAAACGCAATTAAAAAGTTTGGTGTAGGTATAAAATGTGCAACCATAACTCCCGATGAAGCTAGAGTAGATGAGTTTAAATTAAAAAAAATGTGGAGATCTCCTAATGGTACTATTAGAAATATTATTGGTGGTACTGTTTTTAGAGAGCCTATAATTTGTTCAAATATTCCAAAATTAGTTCCTTCTTGGACTGATCCTGTTGTTATAGGCAGACACGCTTTTGGTGATCAATACAGAGCAACAGATTTTAAAGTTCCTGGTAAAGGTAAAATGGAAGTTAAATGGACCTCTGAAGATGGTAAAGATGAAATTAAGTATGAGGTATTTAATTTTACTGGACCTGGAGTAGCCCTCTCAATGTATAATTTAGACAAATCAATAGAAGATTTTGCTAGATCTTGCTTTAGTTATGGTCTTATAAAAAAATGGCCAGTCTATCTTTCAACTAAAAATACTATCTTAAAAAAATATGATGGAAGATTTAAAGATATATTTCAAGAAATTTTTGATAAAGAATTTAAAAAACAATTTAAAGATGCAAATATTACTTATGAACATAGACTCATTGATGACATGGTAGCTTGCGCAATGAAATGGAGTGGTAAGTATATTTGGGCTTGCAAAAATTATGATGGTGATGTTCAATCTGATACTATGGCCCAGGGTTATGGTTCATTAGGTCTGATGACAAGCACCTTGTTAACTCCTGATGGAAAAATAATGGAGGCAGAGGCTGCACACGGAACAGTTACAAGACACTTTCGAATGCATCAAGAGGGTAAAGAAACCTCTACCAATCCTATTGCATCAATTTTTGCATGGACTAGAGGGTTAGCACACCGAGGTAAATTAGATGGAAATAATGAGTTAATTAAATTTGCAACAAAAATCGAGAATGTTTGTATAGAATGTGTTGAAAGCGGATATATGACAAAAGATTTAGCGATATTAGTAGGACCCTCAGGTAAATATCTTACAACAAACCAATTTTTAGATGTAATAGACAGTCATTTAAAAAAGAAGTTAAATTAAAGCCTCCATTTTTTCAAAAGCTTCATCAATTTTGCTTTTATCTTGGCCCCCTGCTTGAGCAAAATCTTTTCTACCACCACCACCTTTTCCACCAATTGTTTCTGATCCTAATTTTGCAAATTTTACTGCATCATATTTATTGACTAATTTATCAGTTATACCAACTGCTAGGCCAACCTTATCTTCACTGCTTGCAAAAACAATTACAATACCATCACCTAATTCTTTTTTACCATTATCAACTAATTTTCTTAAATCTTTTGGGGGTAAATCTTGCACTTTTTGAAATCTAACTTTTATATTATTTATCTTATCATCCTTAATAATATTTTTTGTTTTATCTTGAAGAACTGAACTAACATTTAGTTGTTCAAGTTGTCTCGAAAGATTTTTTATGATTTCTTTCAAATCTTTGTTATCAACATTTGGTTTACCTCCAAGTTTTATTATTTGAGATGATAGCTCTTTAATAGTCTCTTCATCTTTTTGCGTAGATAAAGTTGATAATTTTTCTTTATTCTTAATAAAATCCTCAAGTTGTTTATCTCTAAGAGCTTCAACTCTTCTTACACCTGCAGAAATAGATGATTGACTTACAGTTTTAAATTTTCCAATATCTCCGGTTTTTTTGACATGAGTTCCTCCACATAATTCTGTTGAAAAATATACATCTTTTTCCTTACCCATAGACACAACACGAACTTCTTCTCCATATTTCTCTCCAAAGAAAGCTAGTGCACCTTTTTCTATGGCTGCTTTTGGAGTCATTATTCTTGTTGTTACTTCAGAACTATTTGAAACATATTCATTAACTAACTTATCAATAGTCTCTAACTCTTCATTAGTAATTGGTTTCATGTGACTAAAGTCAAATCTTAATCTATCAGGAGCAACTAATGATCCTTTTTGCATAACATGGTTTCCTAAAGTTCTTCTTAATGACTCATGGAGTAAGTGTGTAGCTGAATGGTAAGCTTTTAAATTATCTCTTCTCACTAAATCTATTTTCATCTCTACTACATCATTGATTTTTATTTCTCCAGTTTTCAAAGATCCGTAATGAACAAATAAGTCTCCAAGTTTTTTTTGTGTATCTTCTACTTCAAAAACAGAGTTACCAGAAACGATTGTACCTTTATCTCCAAGTTGTCCTCCTGACTCTCCATAAAATGGGGTTTGATTTGTAATGATCATCCCCTCTTCACCAGAAGACAAAGATTTTGTCTCTTTATTATCTTTAATTAAATTTAATACAACGCCTTCAGACTGATTTGACTCGTAACCTAAAAATTCTGTTGAACCTGTTTTATCTTTAATTGAAAACCAAATTGCTTCTTCAGAACTGTCCCCAGAACCTTTCCAATTCTTTTTTGCAAGCTCTTTACTTTTCTTCATCAATTCATCAAATTTCTTGTGATCAACTTTCAATGATTTATTTTTTAAAATGTCTTCGGTAAGATCTAATGGAAAACCATAAGTGTCATATAATTTGAATGCTACATCACCGGGTAAAACTTTGTCTATTTTTGTAATTTTATCATTTAAAATTTTAATACCTCTATCAAGTAAGACTAAAAATTTTTCCTCCTCCATCCTTAAGGTTTCTTTGATTAAAGATTGAGATCTTTCAAGCTCTGGATAATTTCCTGACATTTCCTTTTTTAATGAGTCGAAAATTTTATAAAATATTGGCTCCTTAGAGCCTAACAAATGAGAATGTCTCATTCCTCTTCTCATAATTCTTCTTAAAACATATCCACGACCTTCATTAGATGGTAAAACACCTTCTGCTAAAAGAAATGAGCTTGCTCTTAAGTGATCAGCAATCACTCTAAAACTCGATATATTATTATCTGCTTGATCGACTTTTGTTACATCAGATATTGAACTTATTAGTTTCTTAAAGTGATCGGTTTGATAATTGTCATGTGTTCCTTGTAAAAGAGCTGCAATTCTTTCTAAACCCATCCCCGTATCGACCGATGGCTTTGGTAAGTCTATTCTTTTATTTTTTGATACTTGCTCATACTGCATAAAGACCAAGTTCCAAATTTCAATAAAACGATCTCCATCTTGATCTTTCGTCCCTGGCAATCCGCCTTTTAAATGATCACCATGATCATAAAATATTTCTGAACATGGACCACAAGGGCCAGTTTCTCCCATTGACCAAAAATTATCTGATGTTGCAATTCTAATTATTCTATCATCGCTAAAACCTGCAATTTTCTTCCATAAATTGAACGCTTCATCATCTTCATGAAAGACTGTTACATAAAGTTTATTTTTATCTATCCCAAAATCTTTTGTAATTAAATCCCATGCGTAATGAATTGCTTTTTCTTTAAAATAGTCACCAAAAGAAAAATTTCCTAGCATCTCAAAAAATGTGTGATGCCTTGGTGTATAGCCAACATTTTCTAAATCATTATGTTTACCGCCCGCTCTAACGCATTTTTGTGACGTAGTGGCTCTTTGAAAATCTCTTTTTTCTAAACCAGTAAATACATTTTTAAATTGAACCATTCCTGAATTTGCAAACATTAAAGTTGGATCATTATTTGGGACTAAATTGCTAGACTCAACGATCTTATGATCATTCTTTTCAAAATATTTTAAGAATGTTTCTCTTATCTGATTTAACGATTTTTGAGCCATATTTTTAAAATACAGCTTTTTCGTTCTATGTCTAGGTAGTGCTAAGGGGGTAAAGGCGCTTAAAATAAGCGCCTTTATAATTTAAAGATGACTTTAATTCTAGTTCTTTTTAGGAGGAGTAGCTTCTTTATCTGCTTCTTCTTTTTCAGCTACTTTCTTCTCTTTTTCAATCTTTTCTGGACTTAATGGATTTCCCTCAATTTTTTTAGAAATCACACCAGCTTTTTCCCTAATTGCCATTTCAATCTCAGCAGCAACTTGTGGGTTTTGAGCTAAATAGACTTTAGCATTTTCTCTACCTTGTCCTATTTTCTCACCTTTATAAGCGTACCATGCACCTGATTTTTCAATAATATCGGCTTTAGCTCCAAGGTCTACTAACTCACCCATCTTGCTAATTCCTTTTCCATACATCAAGTCAAATTCAACAACTTTGAATGGTGGTGCAACTTTATTCTTAACTACTTTCACTCTCGTAGAATTACCAATAATTTCATCTTTATCTTTGATGGCACCAATTCTTCTAATGTCCATTCTTACAGATGAGTAAAACTTAAGTGCGTTTCCACCTGATGTTGTTTCAGGACTTCCAAACATAACTCCAATTTTCATTCTAATTTGGTTAATGAAAATCATCATTGTGTTTGTATTTGAAATTGAACCAGTTAATTTTCTTAATGCCTGACTCATTAATCTTGATTGAAGTCCAACGTGATGATCACCCATTTCACCTTCAATTTCAGCTTTTGGAGTTAAAGCTGCAACAGAGTCAATTACGATAACTGAAATAGAGCCTGATTTTACTAGTGTATCAGCTATTTCTAAAGCTTGCTCTCCTGCATCTGGTTGTGAGATTAAAAGCTCTTCAGTGTTCACACCTAATTTTTTTGCATAAACTGGATCTAAAGCATGTTCTGCATCAACGAATGCGCAAATTCCACCTGCTTTTTGAGCTTCAGCAACAACTTGCAATGCTAATGTTGTTTTTCCAGAAGATTCTGGTCCATAAACTTCAACAATTCTTCCTTTTGGTAAACCACCTATTCCTAAAGCTAAATCTAAACTTAAAGAACCTGTAGATATCGACTCGATATCCATAGCTCTTTTTTCACCTAGCTTCATAACAGAGCCTTTTCCAAAGTTGTCAGTTATTTGGCTGATTGCAGCATCTAATGCTTTATTCTTTTCTTTGATATCCATTTCTTGATCTTTAGTAGATTTAACTACTTTTAGGTTATTTTTCGTCATTTTTTGCCCTTTTTTTTAATTTTTTTAACTCTCGAATCATAAAATAAATGTACACATTTTGTTCTCATTGGCAAGTTCTAAATTATTTATGATTAAAAAACCCCAAAATTACCTAATTTTTAGATAATCACTATTCAATAAACCTACCGATTTTAGGAGATTAAATTGTGAAAGAATGAAATTTCTTTCAGAATCAGCAAGCGAAATTTGAGCATTTAATAATAAAGAATTGGATTGGATAACCTCTAACGTTGTTCTATCTGAGCCACTGTTGTATTCCGCAACAATTCCTTCATTTGCGATTTCAGCAGCGTTAACTTGTGCCCGTACAGAATTTAATAAGCTCTTATTTGATTGATAGTTTGACCAAGCACTTGCAACGTCTGTCTGGTTCTTTGTTGTCATGTTATCAAGTAGTAAATTTTTTTGTAATTCTAAACTTTTCGATTTTTTTAAATTTGCATAATTTTTTCCACCAGAAAAAAAGGGCCACGTCACTGTAGCTTTCAAAGTATCCTGTTCTTTTTCGTCATAAGTAGAACTTAAATCATCCGTTTTGGATCTATCAAATGATAAAGTTGCTGTTGGAGCTAAATCTGACCTAGCACTAGAAGTATCTTTTTTAGATTGTTCGTATTCTAACTTAGCAATTATTAAATCTGGATTATTTTTCTCTGATAGTTCTATTGCTGAATTTAATTCAATTGGTACACTTGCTTGAAATATTGAAGATTTTTTTAATAATTCTGGATCGTTTAATTTACCAATTACATTTTCGTAATTAAGTTTACTTGTTAAAAAATCATTTTCTGCTTGAATTAATTTTGCTTGAGCTCCGGCCAAAGAAGATTCTGATTGGGCTACATCTGATAATGAAATATTACCTCTTTCTAATCGAATTCTATCTGTTTCTACTTGTCTATCTAATAAATTAACATTAGATCTATTTATTTTAAGTTTTTCATTAGCAGTTACTAAACCAGTATATGCTTCGATGGATTTATATAAAATGTCTTGCTCTTTTTTTGAGAGTTTTGCTCTAGCTAATTCAATACCAATTTTACTTTTACTTAATTCAGCACTTCTTCCAAAATCAATTAGTGTTTGAGTAATGGTAATAGATTGCACTGAAGGGTCTACATCAGTTATTGCAGCATTTGACCCATTTCTTTTCGTTAATTTTTCTGTATCTTCTTGGCTTTTACTTCCACTTAAAGTTACTGAAGGAAAGTAAGAGCTTGCTGAAATTTTATACTCTTGTTCCGAAATATTTAAACTTTCTCTTTCAGCATTTAATTCTGGATTATTATCATATGCTTTTTTTAGTGCCTCAGAAAAAGTCTCAGCATTTGCATTTGTAAATAAAAATAAACTTACTGAAATAAATAATATAATCTTTTTCATGGTCTTTTATATACTGCAGATTTAATTTGATGGTTACTGTTTAAATTGATTATAATTGATGCATATTTAGGCATATTTCTAAACATATTTTGCGTAATTCTTTGATAGGTCTGCATAAAGTTTAAAACATCTTCTTTATTCATTACTCTAGATTTTATTTTATTCTTACTTTTTAATCCAAGTTTACGCTCTTGTTTTAACCTCCATTTTTGAAGTAAACTAAAATTTTTTGCTTTTAAAAAAATTAGACAATTTAATTGTGAATACAAGTTTTTATATTTAGATTTTAATTGTTGATTAACATATTTTCTCCAAATACCTTTATGATCTTTTATTCTTTCCATTGAATTAATTGACTTCTTTAAAGAATTGCGTCCCTCTGATTTAGCCCCAACACACCAACCTTCAAAAATAATTACATCAGGTTTGTTTTTTAAATCATACCAATTTTTTTTATTAAATCTGTCATCAATAGCTTTATTAAAAGTTGGTAATTTTAATCTTTTGAATTTCTTACTTTTTACATTTTTAAAGAAATTAAGCATCATATTAATATCGTGTGTTCCGGGTACCCCTCTCGTTAAAAGCATAGGATGAATCCTTTTAGATAATTTGATTCTTTCATTTCTGGTTTTATAAAAATCATCTATTGAGATTCTAAAAACTTTTAATTTAAAATATTTAATTAATATAACTTTTATTAAGGAGCTTATTGTTGTTTTGCCTGTTCCCTGCCCTCCAGCCAAACCTACAAAATATGGTTTTTTCTTATCAGCCTTTTTGCTGATCCAAAAACACAAAGGTATTAAAAATGATTTAATCATCTTTTCTTTATTCTTAAATTTGTCTGCTTTTGTCTCTTGAGATTTAATAAACTTTAAGCAATCTTTTTTTACTTTTACAAAACATAAGCTAAATTGATGCATGAAAATTATTTTTTATCTAATGGATGATTTTGACCATCATTTACTGGGACTTCTTTCATATCGAAGGTATTTATTTCATCAATGCATCCAACATTAAATCCTGTCATAGCAGGATTAATTCTTGGGTTGTGATGTGTATAAATTCCACAGTCAGAACAAAAGTAATGTTTGGCAACTTTTGAATGAAATTGATAAAGTTTTAATTTTTCTTCTCCTTTTATAATTTTAAAATCCTCATTTTTCACCATCGACATAATTGCTCCTTTTCTTTTACAAATAGAACAGTTGCACTTTATTACTTTGGCTAAATCTCCTTCTAGATTTATTTCTGCCTCTATAGCTCCACAATGACATACTAATTTTTTCATTTTTATTTTCTATCTTTTATATGATTTTGACCATCATTTACAAAGGTCTTAAGTTTAAATAATTCATTTGGTTCTATTTCATCAATACACCCTACATTAATACCAAAAGTATTTGGGTCACTTCTCCTTAAGTTATGTGTATGAGTTCCACACTCTGAGCAGAAATGATGCTTTGCTACTTTAGTGTTAAATTGATAAGTCTTAATTTTGCTCTCCCCCTTAACAATCTTCAAATCATTTTTGTTAATTGTTGTAACCATTGTTCCTTTTCTTTTACACATAGAACAATTACATCTCATCAATTCTTCAATATTTTTTTTTAGATTAACTTGAATTTCGACTTCTCCACAATGACAAGTAAGTTTTCTTATAATTGACATTAATTTAAACTATCTCTGGTTTGAGTTATCCACAAGCATACAAAATGTAGTTTTGATGTTCTCGTTTTGATTCACTTTTGATTCATTTTCAGACTCAAAATACAACCTCTTGCGTGTACTGTATAAATGAGCTATAAATGAGAACAAAATAAGAACATGAAACTAACTATCCCTTATTATCTACATAAAGCTGGCGCTGGTTTTCCCTCACCTGCCACTGATTATATCGAAGAAGATATCGATCTAAACATGCATTTAATCAAAAATGTTCCAGCTACTTTCATCATCAGAGTGCAGGGAAAATCGATGGTTGATGTTGGGATTAATGATGGAGACTTATTGGTTGTTGATAAAAGTTTAAAACCAAAAAACTTTTCAACAGTTATTGCAAATGTTCATGATGAACTTGTAGTTAAAACTTTAGTTCAGGAACGAGATAAAAAATTTCTAACATCTGGATCTAAGGATTTTTCTAATAGAATTTTAATTAACGAAGAAGAGGATATCTTTATTTGGGGAGTTGTAACTTATGTTATCCATTCAACGTACTAGAAAATTAGCTCTAGTTGATTGTAATTCTTTCTATGTTTCTTGTGAAAGATTATTCAATCCAAGGATAAGAAAAAAACCTGTTGTAGTTTTATCTAATAATGATGGTTGTATTATCTCAAGGTCTAATGAAGCAAAAGCTTTAGGAATTAAAATGGGAGAACCTTATTTTAAGGCAAAAGATATTATTGTTAAAAATAAAGTTGAAGTTTTTTCATCAAATTATTCTTTATACGGAGATCTATCTAGAAGAGTAATGAGAACACTTAAAAGATTTAATGAAGCAATAGAAGTGTATTCAATTGATGAAGCATTTATAGATTTATCTAATTTTCCAGACTCTGAAGTTGAAAAAGTGGGTAGAGAAATTAGAGAAACAGTTTTACAGTGGACCGGAATTCCAACTAGCATTGGTATCGCTAAAACTAAAACTTTAAGTAAAGTTGCAAATCATATTGCAAAGAAAAAACAATCAGGTGTTACTAGTTTAATTGGTCTTGAAAACTTAGATCCAATTTTAGAAAAAGTTGAAATTAATGATGTATGGGGTGTTGGTAGACAGCTTACAAAGTTCTATCAAAAAAATGGGATTTACAATGCAAAACAACTTAAAAATAAATCTAATAATTGGATCAAAAAATGTTCTAATGTTTTAAGTTCTAGAACTGCAATGGAACTCAGGGGAATTCCTTGTATCAATTTAGAAACTACTCAAACTAAAAGAAAGAGTTGTGTTGTTTCAAGATCATTTGGAAAAAGAATTGAAAAATTTAACGAATTAAAAGAAGCAGTCGCAAACTATTGTTTAAATGCATCTGAAAAAATTAGATCAGAGTCTTTAGTTGCAAAAGCAATTACGGTATTTGTTAGAACTAGTCCTTTTCAAAGAGATTATGGTTATTATTCAAATGCAAAGACAATTGATTTTCCTATTGCAACAAACAACAGTATCGAAACAGTTAAAACTGCAATTTCAATTTTAGAAAGTATCTTCAAAAATGGATATCGTTATCAAAAAGCAGGTGTCATGCTTACAGGATTACGTAACGATGATGGAAGAAAAAATTTATTTTCATCGGAGAAAGATGAAAAAATAAAAAGTTTAATGCAATCAATTGATAACACTAATTATAGATACGGAAGATCTACTTTGAGCCTTGCTAGCGCTGGAGTTCATAAAAAATGGAATATGCGAAGACAATATTCTTCTAAAATAGATACAGCTGATTTTTACTGTCTACCAACTATAAGAGCTGTATAATTTAAAATATAATATTATTGATTTTCAATATCTTCACAAGAATAGCCTAAATCTTGGAGTTTGAGTTTTTTGCACGACTTTGCAAATCTTATTTCATCATAATAAGCAACTTGGGTTGGATCTGGCTCAGGTGTTCGGTGAATAAATGATCTATATACACCAACGTGAAACTCTGTTCGTTCTCCCTTTGATTGCGTAATTCCTTTCCAATGATATTTTAATTTTCCATTAATCCAAATTTTAAAAAAACCATCATCTTTGTGGGTCCATTTGACATTAACTAAAATATCATTCCATTTTCCATTCATTTCCGTTTTATCTAGCAATTTTATTGGGACATTGTTTCCACCAACATATTCATCTATTTCAATCCAATATCCTCCGCCCTCTTTTGCACTACGATGAGATTGATTTTCAAAAGCAAAAGCAGGTGGTAAGTCACCATCATTATGAAATTGTGCTAACATAGTTTTGGCTGGAAAAATTATCTTATAATCATCTGGTAAAAAAAGTGACCAAGCTGACCACGTTGTTTTCTTATTAACGCAGCATATTAGTAACTCTACTCTTTCTCTGTTATTCCTAGAGTCCCAACCCCATCCATCTCCATTTCTTACTTCAAATCTTAAAGACTGTTTACCAAATCTAACTGGATAATTTTCAGATCTATTTACTATTTTAATTACATGTTTTCTAAGATTTTTATCTGAAGTTAAAATTTTTTTATTTGTAACTCTCCAGTTATTAGTTTTATTATCTTCTCCTCTATCTATTACTTTATTAAATCCTTGAGCAATATCTTTATTTTTTTTTATTTCTTTTAAAACTTCTTCAACACCGGCAAGACTTAAATTACTCCATAATAAACTAAAGACGAAAATTGAAATAATTTTTTTCATTAACTAGTATTTTTCATTTTTTGAATTTTTCGTCTTTTTTTGGTTTTCTAAATACGATGCTATCTAAATAAACTCTTTGATCTTGTAAGCTTTCCCAATCAGAATTCCAATAACCAATAGTACGGTGTCTATAAATTCCAAATTTCATATAACCACCTGTGCAAGTGTCAGCTAAAGTTTTTATATTTTTAAGATCAGCTATAACTTCATTATTTCTATAAATCTTAAATCTTCCAGTTTCATCAAGCTTCCAAAGAACATGAAATTTTAAATGAGTCCACTTCCCTTTTAAGTCTTCAATTTTTCCAATTATAACAGGCTCTGATGAGTAAGCTGCCTTACTCGCCCAACTGTAATAATGTTCACCTTTATATTTAAAATCTTGAGCCCAGAAGTGGCAACAACTATGACATCCCTTCGCTAAATTATCAGTATGCATTTGACCAATGATAACTACAGCACCTTTCTCTAAAGGTTCATAACTTTCATCAAAGTACACCGCATACTCAAAAATATGTTCTTTGTTTTTTAATCTGATATTGCCAAGGTGGATCTCTTGCCTACTTCTATTACCTTTACCATCACATTGAATTTGTGTTGTTTGTGCTTTACCTTTTCCACAACCTGCATCCTCTCGATTTACAGTAACTTGAATACTTGTTTTTCCTTCATAAACAGGAAAACCATCTGAAGCTTTTACTTCTTTTATTCTATTTACTTTTTTTTCAGACATCGAAAGAAATTGTTTCTTATAACCTTTAATATCTTTAAAATTCGTTTTATGATTGTCTGAAAATACTGCTGTGGAAAATAAAAAAAATGTTAAGATTAAATAAAAAATTTTCTTCATTTGTTATTTATTTACCATTTTTAAATGGATCTAATAGTAGTTTTTTGTGATTATATTTATATTGTTTATTATTATAATGGAGTGAATTAACAACCAGTATTCTTGAATTTTCTACATCAATTAAAATCATATTCCCACCATAGCCACCCATGCCAAATATAATTTTGTCTTTTAATCCTGGGAAATCCATATGAAATTGACCCCCATATGATTTTGTTCGATTAAATAAAGGCTCTTCTTTTTCTTTGCTTCCTTTTGGTATTCTTCTTTCGTAAATTTCTTTTAAATATTTTCCAACACAAGTATCATTCTGATAATCATCCATTATAGCTTTTGCAATTCTAAGATAGTCAAATCTCGTTGCCATTATGTTAGGATGTCCATTTCCCCAATTTTCATTTAAACTAGTGTAGCCATAACGAATGCTATTTTTGATCTTTATTTTATCGTTGAAAACTTTGCTATAAAATTTGTCATAATCTTCACCAATTTTAAATTTCATATAGTTTAAAATTAACTGAGTGACAAATCCATTGTAATTGTATCTTTCCTTAGATTTTTTTGTATTTTCGTTGTTAAAGTAAGAGCGCATGGTTGTTGCAATATCTCTATCTTCATATGCACCTAATTTACTAGTACCATCTTCAAATTCATCGATATATTTTTGATCACCAGTATTCATATTTAAAAAATTAATCAATTTTTGATCATGATAAAGAGAATCTTTTATTATAGGCCAGTCATTTACTCTAGCATCAACTCCATCAATATAACCCTCACATATTGCGTGACCTACTAAATAAGAAGTTACTGACTTACCCATTGACATTGAATAAAATTTTGTTTCATTATTCAAAAACTCTCCTAGTCTCTCTTTAGGAGAAAGTTCATCAATTAATACTTCACCATCTTGATAATATAAATAACTAAGGATACCTTTGGTTTTCATTTGCTTTTTTACAAATTTATCTTCAATTAAATTAAATTTAAAATCGTAGGAACTATTTGTCGGTTTAAACTCTTTTAAATGTTGACTTCTATCTCTATATGAATATTTCCATAAATAATAAATCAGCGTATCTCTGTTTGGGTTTGAATGATAGGCAATATTAGTAGCTGATAATGCTTTATTTTTTATTTTGATATTTAGATTGTGAGATCCTTGCTCATTTAAATATTGATGATGTCCGTTTTCAGAAAGCCACTTACTAAAAAACCAATTTAATCTCTCAGCAAATGCATTGCTTGAAGTTAATAAGCTTAAAGTAATGATTATTAATATTTTTTTCATTAGTTATGCTCTTTTGTTATTGTTGTCCCTTTATTTACAAGTGAGCACAACCACACTTTATTTATAAGTATATTTATCATTTTTGTTAATATTGTAAAAGAGCTAAAATTATTAATTAACCTGTATTTTTCATTGCAGCAGAAATTCCTGCTATAGAAGTTAATAAAGCATCATTCAAGTGATCTTTATTTTTATTATTCTTATTATTCTTAATTTTATTAATGACTATTGGTTGAATTATATTCAAAACCTCAGAATAAATATTTCTAACTATTATAGATGTTCTAAATTGTTTTCTAGAAGCAATTATTTCTTTAGGTGTGATTTTCGTGTTTAATTTTTTAATAACATCGAATTGAAATCTTAAATTTTTTCCAACTTTTTGAAGTTTTCTATCTGCAAGAAACTCTTCATAAATTTTTGATATATCAGGGTCGGCTTTAGAGATTACCATATCAAGCATATCCAACATGGCATTAAAAAATGGCCAATTTTTTTCCATATCAAAAAGAGTTTTTCTAAATTTTTTTATATAAGAATATTTCAAAGCTTCGGCACTTCCTAGCCAAGCTGGTAACATCAACCTAATTTGAGTCCATGCAAAAACCCAAGGTATGGCTCTCAAACTTTTTATATTATCAACATTTTTTCTCTTCGATGGTCTAGAACCAATAGATAATTTTCCTAAAGCAACATGAGGAGTAACAGTTTTAAAATATTTAATAAATTCTGAGCTCTGGTTAATGTTTTTTCTATATGAATTTTTTGATATTTCAGACATTTTTTCAATTAAAGATCTCCAATTTTTTTTGGGTATTGGGGGTGGATTTAAAGTAGCCTCAGTCACAGCTCCGATGTAACTGCACAAATTATATTTTGCTAAAGGTTCGTAACCATATTTTTGTTGTATTACTTCACCTTGATCTGTAATTCTTATTTTTCCATTAACAGATTGTGGTGGTTGTGATCTCAAGGTTGCTTGAATTGGTCCTCCACCTCTACCTGCTGATCCACCTCTGCCATGAAAGAAAATGACTTGAATATTATATTTTTTCGCTAATTTTGTTATTTCCTCTTGTGCTTTATATTGATGCCAACTAGCACATAGCTTTCCAGCATCTTTACTAGAGTCTGAATAACCTATCATTACTTCTTGTTTATTTTTAATAAGATTCCTGTACCATTTTTGAGAAAATAAAGTTTCCATTATAGATTTAGCATTTATTAAGTCCTCTAAAGTTTCAAAAAGTGGAACAACTCTTAATTTATCCTTTATTTTTGCTTCTTTTTGTAAAAAATTTACAGCTAAAATATCAGATGCAGAAGTCGTCATTGAAATTACGTATGCACCTAAACATTCTGGCGGTTCATATGAAAGAGTTTTAAAAGTTGACCAAACTTCTTTGTTTTCTCTATTTTTAATTGCAGAATTTTGAATAAATTTTCTTTTGTTTAATATTAACTTCTTAAAAAGTGAAATTTTTTGTTTTTCATCTAATTTTAAATAATCTTTTTTATATTTCTTTTTAACAAATTCTGAAATTAATTGACTGTGTCTTGCAGACTCTTGACGTATATCTAATCTCGCTAAATTTATCCCAAAACATTTAGCTCTTCTCATTAAATCTAAAAGTTCACCACTTGCAATATTCTCATTATTGTTCTGTTCTAAAGACTCCCTTACAACTCTTAAGGGTTTTAAAATTTCCTCTCTCTCCTTTAACAATTTTTTTTGATCTAATGGTTTTTTGTTTACTAAATGTTGCTCTATACTTCTGTGGGTAATTCTCATTTTATCTCTTAATGGCCTTAAAAAAACCCGATATGGTTCAAAAGATTTTCCAACTTTACGAGATATTTTATTTGAACATTTCTTCATGGAATAAGATCTAATAATTTTAGTTAATGATTTTTCATATAACTTTGCTGCTTCCCATCTTGACAATAGAATTACATTCCTAGTAACATTAGCTGTAACATTTGGATTGCCGTCTCTATCACCACCCATCCAAGAACCAAATTCAATAGGATTAAAATTTTTAGGTAAACCTTTTTTCATGTTCTTTACAAATATTGAATTTAATCTTCGGTAAACTTTCGGTATTGTGTCCCACAAACTATCTTCTATTACCGCAAGGCCCCATCTAGCTTCATCAAATGGAGAAGGTTTGAATCTTTTAAGATCGTCTGTATTCCAAATTATAGTTAATTCATCATAAAGTTTTTTATCAAGTATTTTCAATTTTGATGGGCGATCCATTAATAAATCCCTTTGTTCTAATATTTCAATTATTGTATGATATTTTTGGATTAGGGTTCTTCTTTTTACCTCAGTTGGATGAGCTGTTAAAACAATTCCAATATTTAAATTTTTTGTAAGGTTATAGATTTTATTGTCAGAAATTTTTTTATCTTTAAAAAGACCCTCAAAAATTTCTTCAATAAATATATTTGAATTATCAATTTTTTTTTTACTATTTTCATATTCATTCAAACTTCTCGAAGCATCAATGAATTCAGCTAAATTCATTAAATTCATAAAATGACTAAATGCTCTAGTCACTTTCAGAGTATTTTTAGCGTTTAAACCTTTAATAGTTTTAATTATATTTTTGTATGAGTGATTTTTTTTAAAATTTGCACTATTTGCTTTAGAAAGTTTTCTTATTTTTTCAATTAATTTGAATAAATTTTCTCCCTCTTGTTCTTTAATAACTTTTCCAAGAATATTACCAAGATATCTAACATTCTCCCTCAAAAGTTTTGTTGGAATTCTATCATAATAAAGATCTCTTTTTTTCACTTGTAAATCTCCACATTGTCTATTTGATTTAACGAATTTTTGTATTCATTCATATTTTCTCTTAATGCTAAATTTGAAATAGAATAAACTGCTATGAAGAGAAATATTAAAGGTAACGATGTGATTATAGATGCATTGTCTTTAATAAATAAAATATATAAAATAATAAAAACAGCAGAACGTATTAAAAATGCTTTTCTAAAAACACTGATTATAGAAAGAGAATGTTTTAAGAGGTTATAAAAACTCATTTTAGAAGGCTCAAAATATCTATATCCCCTGATAGATGGTATTTTTAATAGATCTATTTCAACTTTGCTCAATGAGCCTGAGAAACTATTCCATGTTGCTTTTTCATTAATCATTTTTTCTACAGTAATTTTTGGTAAACAAGAAAAATTTCCGAATTTTATAGATTTTCCAGTAAAGGTTAAAGTTATTAATTTATGTATTTGATAACAAATTTTAAATAATAAATTTTCTGATCTTTTTATTCTTTCACCAACAATCGGTTTTTTTTCTGAGTCTTGAATTTTTATTAAAAAATCTGATATTTCTTCAGGCCTATCTTCTCCATCTCCATCCATAGGAATAACATAATCAAAATCTTCTTTTTCAAAAATATATCTTAGTCCAGTAGCAATACATCTTGAATGACCTTGATTTATTCTCATATTAACAATCTTAATAGATTTTATATTATTAAAATTTATATTTTCTTCTACTCGATCATGATTAGATGCATCATTAATAATAATTATGGAAATTTCAAATTTTTGATCGATCGATAAACGGTTGATATTTTCTATAAGTTTAAAAACAGATTGCCAGTCATTATAAACAGGAATTAAAATCTTTATTTTCATTTTATATTTAATCCAATCATACAAAAACCCTGTTTATTTATTTTTCCAAAATCACCTGGGCATACTTCTTTTAGAACTTCCGCATTTCCAGTATACACAATACCACCATTAGGGTTTAAATCAGTTATATTTTTTTTTAGACTTTTAAACCATTTCGGTCTTGTACTGATATGATAAGATAAATTTCCTCCATACCACTCATCACCGATAACATACATGATTTCATTCGAAAAATTTTTACTCCATCTTCTCTCAACTAAATTTGCTATTTCTTTTCCAGAATAGTCTGTTCTTTTATTATCATTATTAATCGAAATAAATGAATAAAGGATAGGTGATAAAAAAAATAAAAATAAAAATCCATACAAAAATAAATTTATCTTTTTTAGATCTATTTGTGATTTCAAAATATAAATAAATAATACTCCAAAAAATAAATAAAAAGGTGTCATCCACATTGTTCTTATTTTTGATCCTGTAACAATTGAAGTAATAAAAATTAAGATAATTGGTAAAAGATTTATAAAAAATAAAAAAACTAGCTTCTTATCTTTGAATTTAATTTTTAATTTAATTTTTTTTAATAAAGAAAATGTAAGTAAAAAAAAAGGAATCAATATTCCAATTTGTTTAAGGATAAAAATAACAGGATGCCATAAATGATCAATAATTTCTGACTCGTCTAAACCAGTTCTCTTAAGGCCATAAAAAATAGATACAAAATCATTTTTGTTAAGCCAAAGAATATGTGGAATTAACAAAACGATAAATACCTCTAGTATTATCAAATATTTAAAGTCAAATTTTTTATTTTTTTTAATAAAAATTAAATAGATAAATAATAAACCGATTGAAACTAGTAAATAAATAAATAAATATTTTGATAAAAACCCAAAAGCAGCAAATAATCCAACTAAAAGACAATCAACAAATTTTATTTCTTTTGCATCATATATTTTCCAAGTAAAATAAACGACTGATGACCAAAAAGGAAGCTGACAAACATTTACATTAAACTCTGGAGTAGTGAAATTATAAAAAAAAATAGACTCTAATAATAAAACAGAAATCAAACTTAACTTGAAATTTTCTAAAATTTCATTGGCAAACTTAAATACAAAAAAAAATGCAATTAAAACTGATATTTGACTTAATAAATAATATGCCCAATCTTGTGCTCCAAACAAAATGAAAAAAAATTCAGATAAAAAGGCGCTCATTGGTGGATGTTTACTGAAACCCCAGTCCAAATTACTACCCCATGCGAGAGCTTCTATAGTGTCTAAAGGTAAATTTTTATTAGTTAAAGATGGTACCAAAGTCCAAATTACCAAATGAGATAATACAAAAATAAAAAATATATTATTAATATTTCTGTTTAAAACATTCATAATTAAATATTTACAATAATTAAGCTTGCTTGACACCCTTAATTTGCAGAATATACTCGCCCGAATTTAAATTAGTAATATGCCTAAAGTAACAAAACCTAAAATCAAAGCCTCCAAAACAAAAAAAAAGACCTCAACTAAAATTAAACCTAAAGTTATTGTTAAATCAAAAGAGGTGGCAAAAGGCCCAATTAAAATTTCTAAGACTTATATTCCTAAAGATACTGAAAAATATATGTGTGAAAAACACAAAGTTTTTTTTAGAATGAAGTTGCAAGAGTGGAAAAAAGAATTAGTTAAAGCAAATAATGAAGCTCTGTACAACGGAAGCATGGATGATAATAGTATTTCCGCAGATATTGTTGACCAAGCAAGTTCATATACTGACAAAAATGTAGAAATGAAAGCAATCAATAGACAAATCAAATTAATTTCTGAAATTGATAAAGCTTTATTAAGACTTAAAGATGAGACCTATGGTTTTTGTTTAGATACTGCTGAACCAATTGGGTTAAAAAGACTAATGGCAAGACCTGTTGCAAAATATACAATAGCTGCACAAGAAAAACACGAAAAAAATGAAAAGGTTCATGCAGATGACTAAAAAAAAGAAAAAAAATAAACAAGTTCATAATCCAATAACTTACAATTTTACAAAAAAATATATTTACTTTTATTATGCTTTTTTTTGGATCCTTTTATTGTTATTTGTATTTACTAGATGAATAAAAAATTAGTATTAATAGTTATCGCAGTTTTATTAATTGAATTGTCTGGATACGGAATATTTGCTTCATTATTTAGATTGTTAAATTCAGTAAATTAAGGTTTTGGTATAGTTTCATTTTTATTCATAAAAGAAAAACCTTTTATGACAGCTTCTCTTTTTGAAATATCATTGTACCATCTTGTTAAATTTTTATAATTAGAAAGCCCTATATCATGCCATTCGTGCCTAGTAATCCATGGGAATGTTCCAATATCTGCAATTGTATATTCTTCACCTGATAAAAATTTTGAATTTGAAAGTCTCTCGTCAAGTTCAGCGTAAATTCTTTCTGCAATTTTAAAATATCTCTCTTCTCCAAATTTACTTTTTCCTGGGTTGTAATGATGAAATTGGTGGTGTTGACCTAACATTGGTCCAATATAGCCCATCTGAGCCATAAGCCACTGATTTATCTCTAATCTATTTTCTTTATCATAAAATTTTCCACTATCCTCTGCTAAATACATTAGTATGGCACCAGACTCGAAAATTGTTTTATTTTTGTTCTGATCAATAATTACTGGGATTTTGCTTAATGGACTAATCTTTTTAAATTCAAGTTTAAACTGTTCGCCCTTATCAAGATCTATCTCGATAGTTTTATATTCATAGCCAATTTCTTCGAGCATAATACTAATTTTTTTTCCATTAGGTGTATTTGCTGAAAAAAGTTCTATCACTCTTTTTTACCAAGTCTCTTTAATAAGTTTGAAGAAGTGGTAGTAAATTCAAATCTATATTTTTCGTTTGGTCTTGCTAATTTAAAACATGCTCTAGCAGCTAAAGCTCCCTCGTGAAAACCTGATAAGATAAGTCTTAATTTACCTGGATAAGTACAAATATCTCCAACTGCATAAATACCTTTTTGGTTTGTTTCAAATTTTTCGGTATCAACGGCTATAGTTTTTTTATCAATATTTAACCCCCAATTAGCAATTGGGCCCAACTGCATAATTAAACCAAAAAAACCTAAGACATAATCAGTTTTTAAGTTTTTAGTCTCTCCATCATCACTTTTGATGTCAATATTTTCTATTTTATTTGATCCATTTACGCTTACTAGCTGATATTTTGTGAATAGATTTATTTTTCCATCACTTGTTAATTCTTTAACTTTATTTAATGTTGCTTGCGCACCTCTAAATTCATCTCTTCTATGAACAAGATTAACTTTTGAAACTTTTGATAATTCAACTGCCCAATCTAAAGCACTGTCTCCTCCACCAAAGATTGTAACTGTTTTTCCTTCAAATATTTTTTTATCTTTAACTGAATAAAACAAGGATTTATTTTCAAATTTTTCACACTCTTTTGGGGGAAATTTTCTAGGTTCAAAGGAACCTACTCCACCAGCAATTATAACATTCGGAGTAGAAAAAGACTTGCCGTTATTTGTTTTAACAATCCAATTTTTTTCATCTTTTTTTACTTCATCAACTCTTTCACCTAAATGAAATTTAATATCAAAAGGTTTTAATTGATTGATTAAATTATTTGTTAATTCTTCACCAGTACACTCCGGTACTGCAGGGATGTCGTAAATTGGCTTATCTGGATACAGCTCTATACACTGCCCACCAATTTTATCTAAATTATCGACTATCTCACAATCTAATCCAATTAATTTTAATTGGTGTGCTGTAAATAAACCAACTGGCCCTGCTCCAATAATTAATGCATCTGTTTTAATCATTTAAGTTTGCTTTGATGGAATGTTAACAATTAATCCATCCAGTTCATCAGAAACTGTAAGTTGGCAACTTAGCCTACTATTTGTTTTTGGTTCAAATGCCATATCTAACATGTCTTCTTCACCGTCTTCTTTTTTTGGAAGTTTATTAAACCAATCTTCTTTGACATAAACATGGCAAGTAGCACAAGCCATTCCCCCACCACAATCAGCATCGATTCCTGGTATATCATTTTGTACAGCTCCTTCCATAACAGTTAAGCCGTTTTGTACTTCAACGGTACGGCTTTGATTGTCATGAGTGATGTAAGTTATTTTTGGCATAGGATGTATATAGCCCTAAAAAAAAATAGGGCAAGTATGCAAAAACATACTCGCCCTAAAATTATTAAATTACCTTAGTAATTATCTGCTTCTTGCACCAGCTGAACTTACTGCAGCAGCCCATATTACAAGACCAAATGCAATTTTGTTTATAAAGTCAGCTAAGTTGTACACTACGTTTAGTGAGTTAGCATCTACACCGCCTGTTAAGTAACCAAATACATAACCTAATGGGTAAATTGCCCAACCTACAGTTACAATCATTCTCATTGCACTGAACGCAGTTACTAGAGCTTTGTTACCACTCTTAGCAGCAGCTTTTCCAGCTTCGCCTGAGAATATTTCATAAAGAATGTATACCCAACCAGCCATACCGATAATGAAACCAAGTGTAGCGTTGATGTATCCAGCTTCTCCTAAATATCCACCGATTAACATTACTAATGAACCAATTAGCAATCTCCAGAATATTCCTGAACTTGCTTTTCTTACAGCTACTAGAATTAAGTAGAATTCTATCATCTGTAATGGCACTGTAATTAACCAATCAATGTATCTGTATACTGTTGGTGAGTCACCAGTCATAACCCATACTTCTCTCATGTACATGTAATGAATGAAAGCAATACCAGTTACAAGACCTGCAACAGTTACTGATGTTTTCCAGCCAGGTGCAACAGTGTTTCTTTCCATAAAAAAGAATGCTGTAGCAGCTAACATACCCATTGAAATTATCCAAAAAGATATTCCAACGAAGTCATCCTGAGCTAACATCGTAGCGTCTGCTGCATGTGCAATGCTCGTTAAACCTGTTAAGGCAACGATTGCAAGAGCAAACATTTTAAGTTTTTTCATAAAAAACTCCCTCTTTAGTTAGTTTTTACTTTTTAGTTTATATAAACTAGGCTAAGGCGAACCAAAGCCAAAGTTGTGCGTTAAATATCAAATTAATAGAGTTTATTGAAGACAAAATTGACATTAATAAGCATTGATTTTACTTGCTTTTTAAAATTAAATACAATTTTTAAGTTAAAAATCAAAAAAAAGGCAATAACGAATCAAGTTTTAAATGTCAGAAAAATTCAACAAAATCTACGATCAATCAATTAATAATCCAGAAAAATTCTGGGCCGAAGCTTCAAATGATATCTTTTGGTTTAAAAAACCAACAAAAATTTTGAATAAATCTAACCCGCCTTTCTATAAATGGTATGAAGATGGGGTAACGAATACTTGTTATAATGCATTAGATATTCACATCGATCAGGGTAATGGGGAAAAAATAGCATTAATATACGATAGTCCTATCACAGGAAATAAAAGTAAGTTTACTTACAAAGAATTGAAATCAAAAGTTTCAAAATTTGCAGGGGCATTGAGAGATCAGGGTGTTAATAAAGGAGATAGAGTGATCATTTATATGCCTATGATACCTGAGGCAGTGGTTGCTATGCTTGCCTGTGGAAGAATTGGAGCAATCCATTCAGTAGTCTTTGGAGGATTTGCCTCTAATGAACTTGCAAGTAGAATTGATGATAGCAAAGCAAAAGTATTAGTCACCGCTTCATGCGGTTTTGAACCTGGAAGGACTGTAGAATATAAACCTTTAGTAGATGAAGCAATTAAGCTTGCTAATCATAAGATTGATAAAATGATTTTATTCCAAAGATCAGGTCATGAAGTTAAACTAAATGCTCCTAATGAGGTAAACTGGGAAGAGGTAATTTCAAAAGCAAATGAAGTTGATTGTGTTGAAATGAACTCAAATGAATTTGCATACATTTTATATACATCTGGAACAACAGGTACTCCTAAAGGTATAGTTAGAGATATTGGTGGTCATATAGTTGCATTAAAATGGACTATGAAAAATATTTATAATATAGACGCTGGAGACATTTGGTGGTCAGCGAGTGATATAGGTTGGATTGTTGGACATTCCTATATTGTTTATGCACCTTTATTTAAAGGATGTACTACAGTTCTATTTGAAGGTAAGCCAGTTGGCACTCCTGATGCTGGAGCATTCTGGAAGATCATTTCAGATTACAAAGTTAAATCATTATTTACTGCTCCTACTGCATTTAGGGCAATTAAGAAAGAAGACCCTGATGGAAAATTCTTTTCTAAGTATGATCTTTCTAAATTTGAAAGTCTTTTTCTTGCTGGAGAAAGAGCTGATCCAGATACGATCAAATGGGCTGAAAATTTATTAAATGTTCCAGTTATTGATCACTGGTGGCAAACTGAAACTAGCTGGGCAATAAGTTCTAATTGTACAGGTATTGAAATGATGAAAACGAAATATGGTTCTGCTTGTAAAGCTGTTCCTGGATATGACGTAAAAATTATAAAATCAGATCAAACTTTAGCTAAGCCAAACGAAATGGGAGATATAGTTGTTAAACTCCCTTTGCCTCCTGGGACCTTCCCTACACTTTGGAATGCAGACGAAAGGTATAAGGAAAACTATATGTCTAATTACGAAGGTTACTACCAAACTTATGATGCCGGACACATTGATGAGGAAGGTTATATTTGGATCATGTCAAGAACAGATGATATTATAAATGTGGCTGGTCATAGATTGTCTACTGGTGCGATTGAAGAAGTTTTATCTGAGCATCAATCAGTTGCTGAATGTGCAGTTCTTGGTATTGCTGACAAATTGAAAGGACAGCTGCCTATAGGATTAATTGTACTAAAAGCAGGTGTTGATAAAGATAATGAAACAATTTCAAAAGAATGTATTCAAATGGTTAGAAATAACATTGGTCCTGTGGCAGCTTTTAAAGTTGCAATAGTGATCAAAAGACTTCCCAAAACAAGATCAGGAAAGATATTAAGAGGAACTATAAGAAAAATTGCAGATAATGTTGAATATAAAATGCCACCAACTATTGATGATCCAGCAATTTTAGATGAGATTAAAGAAGATCTAATAAAAAATAATATTTTAAAAAGTTCTTAAAACTTAATTAAATTTTAAAGGAGTGCCATCTGGATCTCCTATAATTTTACCATCTTTCATTTTAATTTTTCCAGCAATTATGGTTGAAACGGGTGTCCCTTTAAATTCTACTCCATTAAATGGAGACCATCCACACTTACTCTCAATATTTTCATTTTTAATTACAATCTTTTTATTCATATCCACAATGGTGAAATCTGCATCAAATCCTTCTTTTATAAATCCTTTATTCTTTATTCCAAAAATTTTTACGGGATTTTCACAAACAAAATTTATTAATTGGTTTAGAGATAATTTTCCATCATTAATGTGATTTAACATAACTGGCATTAAAGTCTGAACGCCAGGCATACCAGATGGTGAGTTTGGGTACTCCTTTTCCTTGTTAACTTTTAAATGAGGTGCGTGATCTGAACCTATGGTATCGTTAAAATTATTTTTTACTGCATACCATAATCTATCATAATGTGTCTTATCCCTAATTGGAGGGTTCATCTGAGCATAGGTACCAAGTTTATCATAACAGTCTGGTGCATAAATGGTTAAATGTTGCGGAGTAATCTCAAAAGTAATATTTCCTTTATGTTGAGATAAGAAATCAATTTCTTGTTTTGTCGTTATATGGAGAACGTGCGCTTTTTTATTATAACGTTCAGCAATACGAACTATCCTTCTTGTTGATGAAATTGCACATTCATCACTTCTCCAAATTGGGTGAGAGTGAACATCACCTTTTTTAATCAATTTTTTATTAACATTTAAAATTGATTCATCCTCAGAATGAACAGCTACAACTTTAGAACTATTTTGAAATACAGTTTCAATATCTTTCTCATCTGCAACCAAAAGATTTCCTGTTGAAGAACCTGCAAAAAGTTTGATTCCACAACAGCCTTCTAAATTTTTTAAATCTGCTAACTCATTAGCATTATCTGCTGTTGCTCCAAAATAAAAAGCATAATTGCAATACATCCTATTTTTTGCGAGATCTAATTTTCTTTGGAATTCTTTTTTATTTGATGTTGGGGGATTAGTGTTCGGCATTTCAAATACTGCTGTTATCCCTCCAACAATAGCTGCTCTACTTCCTGAGTGGAGATCTTCTGTATCTGTAGATCCAGGCTCTCTAAAATGAGTTTGAGTATCTATACATCCTGGTAAAACGGTTAGACCTTTAGCATCTATAGTATCTTTTGCTTCTTCATTGATTTTGCCTATGTTTTGGATTTTGCCATCTTTGACGGAGACATCAACATTTTTAAGCTCCCCTTCAATATAACATTGACCATTAATAATTATAAGATCTAACATTTACAAAAAAAGTAATTATATTAAAATTTCATTTGATGCAAATATGAATAATAGTGTTTTTATATTACAGGATAGGGCCATAATCTACGTCAATGGCGCAGATGCTAAAGATTTTTTACAAAATCTTATAAGCAATGACATCAATAAAGTTAAATATAATTCAAGTTGTTTTGCCTCTTTACTTACACCACAAGGTAAATTTCTATTTGAATTTATAGTAGTCAAACATAAGTCAGGCTTCTTCATTGATTGTGAAAAAAATCAATCTGATGAAATATTTAGGCAATTGAATCTATATAAAATTAGATCAAAAGTAGAAATTTTGAATTTAAGTAATGAGTTTGTTGTTGCAAGTTTTGGGTATGAAAAATACCTATCGATTGAAGGCTCTAAGGATATTTTAGGTTTCACATTCAAATATAGAGAAGATCCAATTATTTTAGATCCAAGAAATAAAAATTTAGGTGCAAGATTAATTATTAACTTAGAAAAACTTTATTTATCCCTTAAAAAATTAGATCTTAAAGACGATAAAATTGAAAACTACTATAATCAAAGCCATAATCTTGGAATTGTTCCAAAAAACTTGAACCAACTACAAAACAAATTATTTGGTATTGAGTGTAATTTTGAAGAGCTAAATGGCATTGACTTCAAAAAGGGTTGTTACGTTGGTCAAGAAAATACTGCAAGAATAAAATTAAAAGATAAGCTTTCAAAAAGGTTGTTACCCATAAAAGTAATTGAGGGAAAACTATCTGAAAACGAAAAAATTTATAATAATAATATCGAAATTGGAAAAATTTTAATAGGTAATGATTACCCTTTTGGACTAATCAAGTATCAGGATAAAAATTTTGATAAAGACCAAACTTTTAAAAGTGAAAATGGTTCTTTTAAGATTTTTATACCTCCATGGCTCAAAATTTGAGTTTTGGTGCGGCCAGAGAGACTCGAACTCTCATGGACTAGGTCCACACGGCCCTCAACCGTGCCTGTCTACCAATTTCAGCATGGCCGCAAATATGACCCACATTAAATCAATGACAAGTAGGTTTCAAATTGATAAATTTTACCATGGAATTTAATCAAGAGGTTAAAAAAGCTACAGACCCAATTTATCAAAAGATATCAAAGGTTATGCCTGAGATTGAATGGTCTGTGCATGCTCCCTATATTCATAAAATTAATAAATTAAAAAAAGAAAAAAATGCAGTTATTCTCGCTCATAACTATCAAACTCCAGAAATCTATCATGGCATAGCAGATTTTTCTGCAGACTCTTTAGCTCTTGCAGTTGAAGCATCAAAAACTTCAGCAGATATTATTATAATGGCCGGAGTTCACTTTATGGCTGAGACAGCAAAATTAATGAGCCCTAATAAAAAAGTTTTGTTACCTGACATGAAAGCAGGTTGCTCTTTATCATCATCAATTACTGGTAAAGATGTGAGACTTTTAAAAGAAAAATATCCTGGAGTTCCTGTAGTTTCATATGTCAATACATCAGCAGATGTGAAAGCAGAAACAGATGTATGTTGTACATCTGCTAATGCTGTAAAAATTGTCAAATCACTTGGAGTTAAAAAAGTAATTTTTTTACCTGATGATTATTTAGCCAAATATGTTGCTTCTCAGACAGATGTTGAAATTATTGCATGGAAAGGCATTTGCATCGTTCATGATCAATTTAATGAAAAAGAAATTAATGATATTAGAAACAAAAATCCTGGAATAAAAATTATTGCTCATCCAGAATGTCCACCAGAAGTTATCAAAGCAAGTGATTTTGCTGGCTCGACTTCAGGAATGATTAATTATGTGAAAGATAATCAACCTAAAAAAGTTATGATGGTCACTGAATGTTCAATGAGTGATAATATTCAAGTAGAAAATCCAAATGTTGAATTTATTAGACCATGCAATCTCTGTCCACACATGAAAAGAATAACTTTACCAAAAATCTTAGACTGTTTAGAAAATGAAACTGGTGAAATTATTATGGATCAGGAAACAATTAATAAAGCAAGATTGTCTGTAGAAAAAATGGTTGCTATTGGTAGATAGCTTTTTGTGTCAAAAATAAAACTTAGTGAAAATTTTATAAGAAATACTGTTAAGCTTGCCCTTAACGAGGATTTGTATCCATCAGGAGATATAACCTCTAATCTTGTTGAAAATAATAAAATAATAAAAGTAAAATTAATATCAAATCAAGATGCTATAATTGGCGGACTTTTATTTGCTAAGCACGCCTTTTCTTTGGTTGATAAAAAAATCAAATTTATAATCAAGAAAAAAGACGGTTCTTTTGTAAAGAAACAATCATTGATCGCTACAATTCAAGGAAATATTCAAAATATATTAATTGCAGAGAGAGTTGCTTTAAATTATTTGTCTCATATTTCAGGAATTGCAACTAAAACAAACCAATTTGTTAAATTGGCTGGTAAAAAATGTAAAATTTGTTGTACACGTAAAACAATTCCAAACTTGAGAGTAATTCAAAAGTATGCTGTTAAACTAGGTGGAGGAACAAACCATAGATTTAATTTAAGTGATGAATATTTAATTAAAGATAACCATATTGCTTCTTCAGATATTAAAAGATTAGTTTCTTTAGCTATTAAAAAAAAGAAGGGAAAAAAAATTACTGTTGAGGTGGACAACCTAAAACAACTTAAAAAAATATTAGGTCTTAAATTTAATACTATATTATTTGATAACATGAATATAAAAAATCTTAAAACAGGTGTTAAAATTGCAAAAAAATATTATAAAACTGAAGCCTCAGGAAATATTACACTTAAAAAAGTTAAGTTAATTGCAGCTACTGGCGTGGATAGAATTTCAGTGGGAAGTATTACTCATAGTGCTCCTGCTGTAGATCTAAAACTTGAAATCTAATTTAGAAATTTTGAAAGATCTGGTTTAAAATAATTGGGACCTTTCATAACTTTTCCTGACTCATTATAAATGGGCTTTCCATTTTCATCCAATTTACTCATATTAGAATTTTGAACCTCTTCGAAACACTTGTCCAAATCAATGCCAAATGCATGCCCTGCTCCATAAGTAACATACAAGATATCTGTAAGTGCATCTGCTACTTCCAATAAATCATTATTTTTCATAGCCTCTGTAAGTTCCTCAAGCTCCTCTTTGATCAGATCGATCCTGAGTTTATTGATTTTATCAGTGCTAAATGAGGGTTTATTCTTTACCTCTTGACCAAAAGTTTTCATGAAAGTTCCAACCTTACTAAAATTTGACATATTGCTCCTGTAAGTTTTATAAAATTTATGTATATTTATAATAATTTATTAATTACTTGTTAATCAATGAAATTAAGAAAAGAATTCGATAGCATTGGCTCAATAAATGTCCCTAAAGATAAATATTGGGGAGCTTCAACACAGAGATCAAAAAAATATTTTGATATAGGTGAGTTTTTGGTCAGACCAGTTTTAATTAAATCTATTGCCATAATTAAAAAAGCTGCTGCAACAATTCATGGTAGAGAAAAACAAATTTTACCTCAGATTTCAAAAGCCATCATAAAGGCATCTAATGAAGTTATATCTGGTAAATTAAAAGAGCATTTTCCTTTAAAAGTTTGGCAAACAGGATCTGGTACTCAAACTAATATGAATGTCAATGAAGTCATAGCTAACAGGGCAATTGAGATTTTAGGCGGTAAAAAGGGTTCCAAAAAACCTGTGCACCCTAATGATCATGTTAATAAATCTCAATCTACTAATGATGTATTTCCTACTGCAATGCATATTGCTATTGCAATGGAAACTAAAAATAAACTATTACCCTCTCTTGAGATGCTAAATAAAGAGTTAAAAAAAAAGGTTTCTCAGTTCAAAAATATAATTAAGGTTGGTAGAACACACTTACAAGATGCAACACCATTGTCCTTAGGCCAAGAGTTTTCTGGATATCAATCTCAAATAGAAGATTGTATTTATAGAATAAAAAATGCTTTGAATGAAATTTATTCTTTAGCACAAGGTGGTACTGCAGTTGGAACTGGAATTAATAGTAAAAAAGGTTTTGATAAAAAAATTATCAATGAAATTAAAAAAATTACTAAACTACCTTTTAAACCAACTAAAAATAAATTTGCAGCTTTAGCAGCTCACGACGAAATTGTAAATTTTTCTGGTACTTTAAATACCACAGCAGTTAGTCTAATGAAAATTGCGAATGATATTAGATTTTTAGGATCAGGTCCAAGAGCCGGCTACGGTGAGATTATTTTACCTGCTAATGAGCCAGGTTCCTCGATAATGCCTGGTAAAGTTAATCCTACACAATCTGAAGCAGTAACGATGGTATGTGTGAAAGTTATTGGAAATCATAATGGGATTACGATGGCGGGCTCTCATGGTCACTTTGAATTAAATGTTTTTAAACCATTAATTGCCCATAATATTTTACAATCGATTGATCTACTTGCAGACAGCATAAATAATTTTTCGTTGTATTGTGTAAAAGGTATAAAGGCTGACAAAATTAAGATTAAAAAATTTCTAGATAATTCATTAATGCTTGTTACTGCACTTGCACCACATATCGGTTATGATAATTCTGCACAAATTGCAAAAAGAGCGCTTAAGAATAATACTACTCTAAAAGTAGAAGCTCTAAAAACTGGGCTTATAAATGAGAAAGATTACGATAGGATAGTAAATCCTAAGAAAATGATCTATCCAGCATAGGCACCAAAAAAATTATTTACAAAGTTTTTAAAAGTAATTTTATTAAAAAATTTTTCATTTTCTAGATTAAAATTTTGAATAAATTTTTCTAAATTTAAATTAGAATTTTTGTCTATTCTTGGGTTATCAAAGTTAATCTTTTTATTATTTATATTATAAACAAAATCAAACTCTATTTGTTTAATTTTTTTTCTATTAATTTTCTTTATTTGAAATGAACTAAAAAAAT